>JAHIQV010000104.1 GCA_018903185.1 Gammaproteobacteria bacterium
ATCATGGGCTGCGCCAACCCCGAGGGCGCGACGGGCGCCAACATCGCGCGCCAGATCGCGCTCAAGGCCGGCCTGCCCATCACGGTATCGGGCATGACCGTCAACCGCTTCTGCTCGTCCGGACTGCAGACCATCGCCCTGGCCGCCCAACGCATCATCGCGGGCGAAGGCTCGGTGTATGTGGCCGGTGGTGTGGAGAGCATTTCCTGCGTGCAGCAGGAAATGAACCAGCACATGCTGGTGGACCTGGCCCTGCAGAAGCAGAAGCCCGAGATCTACTGGAACATGCTGCAGACCGCCGAACAGGTCGCCAAGCGCTACAACATCGGCCGCGATGCCATGGACGAGTACGGCGCCGCCAGCCAGCAGAAGGCCACGGCCGCGCTGGAAGCCGGACTGTTCAAGGCCGAGATCGCGCCCATCACCGTGACCGCCGGCGTGGCCGACAAGGTCATGGGCCTGATGACCCGGCAGGTCACGGTCGAGAACGACGAAGGCATCCGCGCCGGCACCACGTTCGAAGGCATCCACGGCCTGCGCTCGGCGCTGCCGGGCGGCCTGATCTCGGCCGGCAACGCCAGCCAGTTCAGCGACGGCGCTGGTGCCTGCGTGGTGATGGACGAGACCCTCGCCGAGAAGAAGGGGCTGCAGCCGCTGGGCCGTTTCCTGGGTTTTGCGGTGGCGGGCTGCGAGCCCGACGAAATGGGCATTGGCCCGGTGTTCGCCATTCCCAAGGTGCTCGCGCGCCTGGGCCTGAAAGTCAGCGACATCGACCTCTGGGAACTCAACGAAGCCTTCGCCGTGCAGGTGCTGTACTGCCGCGACAAGCTGGGCATCCCGGCCGATCGCCTGAACGTCAACGGTGGCGCCATCGCCGTGGGTCACCCCTACGGCGTGTCGGGCCAGCGCCTGACCGGCCACGCGCTGATCGAAGGCAAACGCCGCGGCGCCAAGCGCGTCTGCGTGACCATGTGCATCGGCGGTGGCATGGGCGCGGCCGGCATCTTCGAAGTCTTGTAAGGACTTCCGGTGAGCGACGTCACCGTCAGCCCCGAGGCATTTCTGGCGATGGGTCGCGAGGTCCTGGCCTCGCAGCCCTTCTCCCAGCTCATCGGGGCCGAGCTGGCAGCGCTCTCGCCGGGACGCTGCGAGCTGCACGTCCCGATCACGGAAGTGGTCAAGCAGCAGCACGGTTTCGTGCACGGTGGCGTGCTCAGCTACGCGGCCGACAACGCGCTCACCTACGCCGGAGGCACGGCCCTGCGGGTGCCGGTGGTGACGGCCGAGTTCAAGATCAACTACCTTCGTCCGGCCATCGGCGAGCGCCTGATCGCGCGCGCCCATGCCGTGCACACCGGCAAGTCGCAGGCGGTCTGCCGCTGCGACGTGTTCGTGGTGAAAGACGGTGAAGAAAAACTCTGCGCGGTGGCACAGGGCACGATCGCCGCGCTGCCATCGTCGCCAACCTGAACGGGCGCCGGTGCCGGGGTTCACCCCATGCCCACGGCTCGCCTGTCGCACCATACTGCAACGATGAATCCCTACCGCATCGGCTCCGGTGCCGGCTACGCCGGCGACCGCATCGACCCCGCGCTGGACCTGGCCGAACGGGGCGAGCTCGACGCCCTGGTGTTCGAGTGCCTGGCCGAGCGCACCATCGCCCTGGCCCAGCTGCGCCGCGCCCACGATCCACAAGCCGGCTACGACCCGATGCTCCAGGCGCGCATGCGCGCGGTGCTGCCGGCCTGCGTGCGCAACGGCGTGACCATCATCACCAACATGGGCGCCGCCAACCCGATGGCGGCCGGGCAGGCCGTGCTGGACGTGGCGCGCGAACTGGGCCTGCCGCGCCTGCGCGTGGCGGTGGTGACGGGCGACGACGTGCTGCCCTGGATGCTGGCGAACGACGTGCCGCTGATGGATTCGCCCGACACCGTGCGTTCGCTGGACGACCGCCTGATATCGGCCAACGCCTACCTCGGCGCCGACGCCTTGCTGCCCGCGCTGCAGGCGGACGCGAACGTGATCATCACCGGCCGCGTGGCCGATCCCTCGCTGTTCGTGGCGCCGCTGATGGCGCACTTTGGCTGGGCTGCGGACGACTGGCATCACCTGGGTCAGGGCCTGCTGGTGGGGCATCTGCTCGAATGTGCGGCCCAGGTCAGCGGCGGTTACCTGGCCGATCCGGGCCATGTGGACGTGCCCGATCTGCACCGCGTCGGTTTCCCGCTGGCCGAGGTGTCTGCCGACGGCAGCGCGGTCATCACCAAGCTGCCGGGCACCGGCGGGCGCGTGGACCGGTTGAGCTGCACCGCGCAGCTGCTCTACGAAGTGGAAGACCCGGCGCACTACCTGCAGGCCGATGTGGTGGGGGATTTTTCAAAAGTCCGTTTCACACAGCTGGAATCCGACCGGGTGCAGGCGCAGGGCGCCAGCGGCCAGGCGCGCCCCGAGCAGCTGAAAGCCACGCTGGGTTACCGCGACGGCTTCATCGGTGAGGGGCAGATTTCGTACGCCGGACCGGGTGCGCGAGCGCGGGGTGAGTTGGCGTTGTCCATCCTGCGGCACCGCCTGCAAGATGCCACGCTGCACCACGGCCTCTCCGGTCTGGAACACCGTGCCGAGCTGATCGGTGTGAACGCGATGCACGGCCCTCAGCTGGGCGCGGACCGCGAGCCGTATGAGGTGCGCGTGCGCCTGGCGGTGCGCTGTTTGACGCGCGCGCAGGCTGAAGCGGTGGGACAGGAGGTGGAGGCGCTCTACCTCAACGGACCGGCGGCTGGCGGCGGTGTAACGCAGTCCGTGCGCGAGGTGATCGCCGCGGCTTCGGCCCTGGTGCCGCGCAGCGCGGTTCATGCCCGCTGCGACATCCTCGAACTGAGCGCGGAAGGTTGACATGACAGCACCGTCCCAAAAAACATCCCCACGCCGCACGCTGCGCGACATCGCGCTCGCCCGCTCGGGCGACAAGGGCAACCGCGCCACGCTCAGCGTGATCGCGCTGAACCCCGCAGACTATCCCGAGCTGGAGCGCCTGCTCAGCGCCGAGCGGGTGCAGGCCCACTTTGCCGGCGTGGTGCAGGGGCCGGTGCAGCGCTACACCTTGCCCGATCTCGCGGCGGTGCATTTCGTGATGTTCGACGCCCTGGGCGGCGGCGTCACACGTTCGCTGGCGCTCGACGCCCACGGTAAAACCCTGAGTGCGGCGGTGCTGGATCTGCCGCTCTGAGCCCTACACTGACTTTGCCTTTTCACAACCACCTCGAGGAGACTTTCATGCGTCCTGTGTTCCGATTGCTGGCCATCACCGCCACTGCGCTAGCGTGTTCCTCCACCGCCCTGGCCCAGGCCTGGCCCGACCGGCCAATCAAGGCGGTCGTGCCCTTTGCCGCCGGCAGCGCCACCGACACCATCGGCCGCGCCTTCGCGTTGAAGATGCAGGAGTCGCTGGGGCAGACCATCGTGGTCGACAACAAGCCCGGCGCCAGCGGCCTGCTGGGTGCCGACGCGGTGGCCAAGGCCGCGCCCGACGGCTACACCATCCTGATCGGCACCAACAGCACCAACGCGGCGCTCAAGAGCCTGATGAAGAAGCTGCCCTACGACCAGGACACCGCCTTTGCGCCCGTGGCCTACATGGGCTCGGTGCCGCTGATCATGGCGGTCAACAACGACGTGCCGGCCAAGACGCTGAAGGAGCTGGTGGACATGGCCAAGGCCAAGCCGGGCAGCATCAACTTCGCCAGCGCCAGCACCTCGCAACTCGTGTCCACCGAGATGATGGCGGGCATGGCCGGCATCCAGCTCTCCAACGTGCCCTACAAGAGCGGCCCGGCCGCCATGACCGACCTGATCGGCGGCGTGGTGCAGATGTTCAGCGCCGACTTCGCGGTGATGCTGCCGCAGGTGAAAGCGGGCAAGGTGCGCGGCCTGGCGGTGACGTCGTCCAAGCGCTCGCCGGCCGTGCCCGAGCTGCCCACGGTCAACGAAGCGCTGGGCTTGAAAGACTACGAACTGATCGCCTACTTCGCGGTGTTCGCTCCCGCGGGCACGCCGCCCGACATCGTGGCCAAGCTCAACAAGGCGGTGAACGAAGCGGCCAACAGCAAGGAGATCCAGGACCGCTTCGCGGGCATCGGCTTCGCGGTCGAACCCGGCACCCCCGCCGACCTGGCCAAGCGCAGCGTGGCCGAAACCGCCAAGTGGGCCAAGGCCATCAAGGACGCCAAGATCGAACCGCAGTGAGGTCTGCGCGGGACGGTGCCCGCTGGCGCTGTCCCGCAGCCGACTGTCCCGCGAGGGACGAAATTCACCCTTTGGCTGGGCCGTTCCCCTTGCTCCCACGCGTGCGGACGGCACACTACAGCGTCCTTCTGCACCGACTGCTGCCATGAGCCTCCGTCCCACCCTCGATTTCCTGCTGCATCACTGGCTGGCCGCTGAATCGCTCAACCAGCGCGAGCGCTTCAAAGACCACAGCCGCGAAACCTTTGACGCCGTGCTCGACACCTGCGAGCGCATCGCACGCGAGAAGTACGCGCCCTTCAACCGCCTGGTCGACACGCAGGAGCCGCAGTTCGACGGCGAGCGCGTGATCCTGCCGCAGGCCACGCACGACGCGCAGAAAGCCTACGCCGAGAG
>JAHIQV010000105.1 GCA_018903185.1 Gammaproteobacteria bacterium
CTGGCTGGCCGCCTTCTGCAGCGATTCGCTGCCGGACAGCAGGCCGAAGTTCGCCGCTTCGAACCCCGCGCTGCGCAAGGTCCAGCGCACGCCCAGGTGGTTGAGGATGCGCGCCGTCGCGGCCAGCGCGTCCTGGAACAGCAGCACATCGATCACCGTGGTCACGAGCATCAGGTCGGCCTGCGGTTCGTCCAGGGGGATAGCAATGCCTTGGGCGCGCAGCAGGTCCACCGTCTGCCGGAGTTCGTCGGGGCCGACGCCGAACACCGTGCCCCGACCGGCCTGTTCCTGCGCCACCGCCGTCAACTCCAGGGGCGCCAGCCCGGCCTCGAACAGCGCTTCGCGCATCACGTTCACACCGCGCGCGGTGTTGACCCCCATCGGGCAGATCATGCTGCAGCGCCCGCACTCCGTGCACGAGTCGTAGACCAGCTCCTGCCATTCCTTGAGATCGTCGAGCGTGATGTCGGGCAGGAACAGGCGCTTGAGGGGCGCAAAGGCCGATGTCTCGCGCGCGTGCACCCGGCGCAGCAGGTCCAGCTTGCGGCTGGGGCTGTATTTCGGGTCCTGGGTGCTCTGGTAGAAATGGCAGGCTTCCGAGCAGTAGCCGCAGTTCACGCAGGCCTCCAGGTCCAGCGCCAGACCGCGGTCGGTCTTGGCCCGCATGACCGCCTTGGCGCGGCCCAGGCGTTCGGCGTCGGTCAGCGCATCGGGCTGCGCCATCTCCGGCAGGTGGTGGATGGCTTGCAGAAAGCCATGAAACACATCCATGTTGGTCATGAGCGCACCCCGCGACGGCCAAAAAACGTGGCCAGCTGCATGCGCGCCGGCAGGAACAGGAAGGCGTGCATGAGCTTGCCGAACGGAAACCAGATCAGCAGCAGCTCCAGCGTCAGCAGGTGCACCGCCAGCGGGTCCCGGTAGATCACGTGGTCACGCGCCAGGATGGTCGAGGACGGATCGCCGATCACCGCCATGCCGGTGACGAGGGGCAGAAACGTGACCACCCAGGTGATCCAGTCGTCGGCGGTCGAGATCCGTCTCAGCACCGGATCGCTCAGGCGGAACATCAAGGCCATCAGCAGCGACATGATGGTGGCCGCCGCCGCGGCGTACATCACGGCGTCGGGAAAGGCCGGCCATGACAGGCCGGTCAGGCGGCGGATGAAGGCGATGTGGGGCGCATAGCCGAAAACCACCACCGCGAGCCCGATGTGGAACACATACGGGTTCACGGTGACGAGCGTGGCGCTGGGGTGAAAGCCACCACGCGGCAGCATGCGGGTGAACGCTGCGCCCAGCGCCGCACCGGTGCCGAAGGGCTGGCGTTCGGGCGCGCCGGGCGCGACCCGATGGGGCAGGCGCCACAGCGCGAGCAACCGCCACGCGACGCCGGCGACAAAAATGACGAGAGACAGCGTCAGCAGCGGGCCGCGCACCCAGTCCAGGAAATCCATGGGAACCCTCCTTGTTGTTGTCACCAAAGTTTGCACAGTACGCCCAATCCGCCCGAAAAGCCACGTGCCGGCGCGCGCCGCTGCGCGGTGTGTGGGTCCCGCCATGCCTTGAACGCCACCCGCGTGCGGCGGATGTACCCCGCAAGCGGTCCCGCCGTATCATGTCGGGTTGCCTTTTTGACGCCAGAAACCCGCCCTGGTGACCCCGCCTTGAACCAGAACCCGACCCCGCTGACCGGCACCGCGCCGGACACGCCGCCCGCCCCGCTCAGCCCCGCCCAAGCCGCCGCCCTGCGCACCGCGGCCGTGCTCTCGGTGCGCGGCGCGCGCACGCACAACCTGAAGAACATCGACCTCGACATCCCCAAACACGCGCTGGTGGTGATCACGGGGCTCTCGGGTTCGGGCAAGTCCAGCCTGGCTTTCGACACGCTGTACGCCGAAGGGCAACGCCGCTACGTGGAAAGCCTCTCGGCCTACGCGCGGCAGTTTCTGCAGCTGATGGACAAGCCCGACGTGGACCTGATCGAAGGCCTGTCGCCGGCGATCGCCATCGAGCAGAAGGCCACCAGCCACAACCCGCGCTCCACCGTCGGCACGGTGACCGAGATCCACGACTACCTGCGCCTGCTCTATGCGCGCGCCGGCACGCCGCACTGCCCGGAGCACGACCTGCCGCTGGCCTCGCAGAGCGTGGCACAGATGGTGGACACGGTGTTGGCCCTGCCGCAGGACACGCGGCTCATGATCCTGGCGCCCGTGGCGCGCGAGAAGAAGGGCGAGTTCCTGGAGCTGTTCGCCGACATGCAGGCCCAGGGCTATGTGCGTTTCCGCATCAACGGCGAGGTGCTGGACTTCGACGCCCTGCCCGCGCTGAAAAAGACCGAGAAACACAACATCGACGTCGTGATCGACCGCATCAAGGTGCGCTCGGCCGAGGAAGAGGGCGCCAACCCGCAAAGACAGCGCCTGGCTGAAAGCTTCGAGGCCGCGCTGCGCCTGGCCGAAGGCCGCGCCATTGCGGTCGAGATGGACGGCGGCGCCGAACACGGCTTCTCCGCCAAGTTCGCCTGCCCGGTCTGCAGCTACACCGTGGGCGAGCTGGAGCCGCGCCTGTTCTCGTTCAACTCGCCCATGGGCGCCTGCCCCAGCTGCGACGGCCTGGGCCACACGGAAGTGTTTGACCCCGAGCGCGTGGTCGCCTTCCCCACGCTCAGCCTGGCCAGCGGCGCCATCAAGGGCTGGGACCGGCGCAACGGCTACTACTTCGCCATGATCGAAAGCCTGGCGGCGCACTACAAGTTCGACGTCGAAGCGGCCTGGGAATCGCTGCCCGAAGCGGTGCAGCAGGTGCTGCTCTACGGCTCGGGCGAAGAAGAGATCAAGTTCAGCTACGCGCTCGAATCGGGCGAGCGCGCGGGCAAGAAGATCAGCAAGAAACACCCCTTCGAAGGCATCATCCGCAACTTCGAACGCCGCTACCGCGAGACCGACTCGGCCGCCGTGCGCGAAGAGCTGTCCCGCTACCGCGCCACCCAGCCCTGCCCCGCGTGCAACGGCACGCGCTTGCGCCTGGAGGCGCGCCACGTGTTCGTGGGCGAGGGCGATCAGAAGCAGCCGATCTACAAGATCAGCCACATCACGCTCGGTGAGTCGCTGGCCTACTTCAGCGCCCTGCACCTGCCCGGCGCCAAGGGCGACATCGCTGCGCGCGTGATCAACGAAATCCGCCAGCGCCTGAAGTTCCTGAACGACGTGGGGCTGAACTACCTGAGCCTGGACCGCAGCGCCGACACGCTCTCCGGCGGCGAAGCCCAGCGCATCCGCCTGGCGAGCCAGATCGGCAGTGGCCTCACGGGCGTGATGTACGTGCTCGACGAGCCCAGCATCGGCCTGCACCAGCGCGACAACGACCGCCTCATCACCACGCTGCAGCACCTGCGCGACCTGGGCAACACGGTGCTGGTGGTCGAACACGACGAGGACATGATCCGTTGCGCCGACCACGTGATCGACATGGGCCCGGGCGCGGGCGTGCACGGCGGCCATGTGATGGCGCAGGGCACCTGCGCTGAAGTGATGGCCACGGCCGGCTCACTGACGGGCCAGTACCTCAGCGGCGCGCGCGCTATTCGCCTGCCCACACGGCGCACGCCGTGGCTGCCGGTGAACAAAGCCGCTGCGGCGGCCAAGGCGGCGCCGATCAAATCGCGCTTCCCCATGAGCCCGGCGGCCGAGCGCCGCAGCGCGCGCGAGGCCGCACACATCGCCACGCTGGGTGAGCTGCAGGAAATCCGCGTGGTCAACGCCACCGGCCACAACCTGCAGGGCGTGAGCGTCGCCTTTCCGGTCGGCCTGCTCACCTGCGTGACCGGTGTCTCGGGCTCGGGCAAGTCGACCCTGGTCAACGACACGCTCTACGCCGCGGTGTCGCGCACGCTCTACCGATCGCACGAAGAGCCCGCCGAACACGACGCCATCGAGGGCATCGAACACTTCGACAAGGTCATCAACGTCGACCAGAGCCCCATCGGCCGCACGCCGCGCAGCAACCCGGCCACTTACACGGGGCTGTTCACCGGCATCCGCGAGCTGATGGCCGAAATGCCCACCGCGAAAGAGCGCGGCTACGGGCCGGGCCGCTTCAGCTTCAACGTGGCCGGTGGCCGCTGCGAGGCCTGCCAGGGCGACGGCGTGGTGAAGGTGGAAATGCACTTCCTGCCCGACGTCTACGTGCCCTGCGAGGTCTGCCACGGCCAGCGCTACAACCGCGAGACGCTGGATGTGCAATACAAGGGCAGGAACATCGCGCAGATCCTGGACATGACGGTCGAGAAAGCGCACGCCTTCTTCGCCGCCGTGCCCACGCTGCACCGCAAGCTGCAGACCCTGATGGACGTGGGCCTGACCTACATCCAGCTCGGCCAGAGCGCGACCACGCTGTCCGGCGGCGAGGCGCAGCGCGTCAAGCTCGCGCTGGAACTCAGCAAACGCGACACCGGCCGCACGCTCTACATCCTGGACGAACCCACCACCGGCCTGCACTTCGCCGACATCGAATTGCTGCTGAAGGTGCTGCACCAGTTGCGCGACGCTGGCAACACCATCGTGGTGATCGAACACAACCTGGACGTGATCAAGACCGCCGACTGGCTGATCGACATGGGCCCGGAAGGCGGCTCGGGTGGCGGATCTGTGGTGGGGGTGGGCACGCCGGAAGACATCGCCGCCAACGGCGAGAGCCACACCGGGCGCTATCTGGCGCGGCTGCTCAAGCGCTGAAAATCGGGCGAAAAACGCGCAGCCCGATCAAGCCAGGGCCTCCGACCAGAGACACAGAAAAACCGGAGGGCAATCCCCTCCGATGGAGGCAACGTCAACCCAGAGACACCGCGGAACCGAAGCGTGACCCGCAGGAGCGAAGTGCCCCCAACCAGAGATACCGCCGGGCCGGCTTCGCCGGACGGCTGGTATCGCCCCCTACAGGGGGGTGGCGCCGAAGGCGACGCGGGGGGTGCTTCGATCACTTGCTGCGGTAGGCCACGCCAACACCCAGGCCATGGGTGACAAGCCGCCCCACCAGCGGGCTGCGTGCGGTCGATCCGAGCACGCGCGACAAATCCAGCCCGCCAAACACCACCCAATGGGTGCTCAGCGCGGTTTCAAAGTGTGCACCGACGCGCAGGGTTTCCCAGCCACTGCCCAGCCGGTAAGGTTCACGGCCCGTCGCCTGGGCGGCCTCGGTCGAAATGCCGTAGATGGTTCGCTGGTAGCGGGCATCGCCCCAGCCACCACCCAGCGAAAAGTCCAGGTTCGTTCGCTGAGAGACCGGATAGCGGTAGTTCACCCCGGTGTTCAGCCGCGCACCGCCTCCACGGCCCAGCAGGTCCTGGTCCAGGCTCAGGCTCCAGTTCCAGCGTTCACCAAAGGA
>JAHIQV010000012.1 GCA_018903185.1 Gammaproteobacteria bacterium
GATCTCGGTCGATCTGGTGGTGATGCACGGCTACGCTTTCCTGGCCTCGCGCGCGCAGCGCTGGCTGGCCACAGCGAAGGCGCGTCGTGCGCAGAACCGCGTGTTCGGCGGCGTGCTGGTGGCCATGGGTGCGAGTCTGATGCTGGTGAAACGGGCCGCCTGATGGTGGCAGGTACCATTCCCGCCCATGACTGACGACACCTTGAATTCTGTGGAGCTGCCGCCCGGCGTGCAGCGTGTCATGGCCGCGCTGGCCGAACGTGGCCACCCGCACACGCCCGTGATGCTGAGCGATGCCGCGCGCACCGCGCAGCAGGCGGCGGACGCCCTGGGTGTGGCCCTGGGCCAGATCGCCAAGAGCATCATCTTCCGGCGCAAGAGCGATGACGTGGCGGTGCTCGTCATCACCTCGGGCGACCTGCGTGTGGACGAAAAGAAGGTGCAGGCCATCGTCTGCGCCGAGGGCGGCAAGCTGGGCCGTGCCGACGCCGATTTCGTCAAGAGCAAGACCGGTTTTTCCATCGGCGGCGTGTCGCCGCTGGCGCACGCCACGCCGCCGGTGACGCTGATCGACGATCAGCTGTTCCGTTTTGCCGAAATCTGGGCTGCGGCGGGCCACCCGCACGGCGTGTTCCGCCTCAGCCCGCATGAACTGCAAAGCCTGACCGCCGCACCCGTGCACGATGTCACCGCGCCGCTGGCGCCCCTCTCATGAATGCGCCCCTGATCAACCTGCGCGACGCGCGCGAACGCCACCCTGGCCCCGGCGTGCCCTCGCCCTGTGTGTCGATCTGCGAACTGGACGAACGCAGCAGCAGCTGCAAAGGCTGTTACCGGACCCTGCCCGAAATCGCCACCTGGAGCGCATTGGCGGATGCGGAAAAGCTGGTGATCTGGGAACGCGTCGAGGCGCGCCAGAGCGCCTGACCCGAGAGGACCCCATGAGCGTTGACACCCTGCACGACATCACGTTCTGGTACGACCCGATCTCGCCCTACGCCTACCTCGCGTTCGAGCGTCTGCCCGAAGCGCTGATGGGACTGAGCGTGCGCGTGCGCTACAAGCCGGTGCTGTTCGCGGCCTTGCTCAAGGCCAATGGCCAGCTCGGGCCGGCGGAGATTCCTTCCAAGCGCGACTGGACCTACCGCCAGGTGGGCTGGCTGGCGCACCAGCACGGCGTGACGCTCGACCTGCCAGCCGCCCACCCGTTCAACCCGCTGGCGCTGCTGCGCCTGGGCCTGGCCACCGCGACCGACGACGTGCCTGGCGAGACCAACCGCTATGTGACCGAGCAGCTGTTCCACCATGTCTGGCAGGGCGGGCACGACGCGGTGGCGCCGGATCGCCTGGCCGCGCTGCAGACCCTGCTGCAGGACCACATGGCCCAGCGCGAGAAGCCCTGGCACGCACCCGACAGCGAGGTGGTGAAACAGCGCCTGCGCAGCAACACCGGCGCCGCGCTGGCGCTCGGCCTGTTCGGCGTGCCGGCACTGGAGACCGCTGGCCGTGTGTTCTGGGGGCAGGATGCGCTGCCCATGCTGCGGGCCCAGCTGGAGGGTGATCCCTGGTTCGATTCCGGTGCCTGGGAGGCCGCAGCGGCGCTGCCTGTGGGCGTGCGTCGCGGGGGCTGACGCCCGGGTCGTTGACGGGCCTCAAGCCGGGGGGCGCGCGATGACGACTAAGATGGTGTGCACCCGTCGCGGCCGGGATCCTGAAACGGACCTCAGGCTGGAACTGAAACACTTTCACCCACAAGGAGATATGGCATGTTCAAAAAAATTCTGGTCCCTACCGATGGCTCGACCCTGGCGCAGAGCGCAGCCACCACCGCCGCCCAGCTCGCCAAGAGCCAGGGCGCGCAGGTCGTGGGCGTGTATGTGATCGACCCGTTTCCCTACATCGGCATCGGTGATGCGTCCGCCGTCGGTTTGCAGGCCTACATGGCCGAAGCCCGCAGCGCCGCCGGGCAAGCGCTGGAGGCGCTGGGCAAGGTCTGCAAGGAAGAAGGCGTGCCTTTCGCGGGGGACACCATCGAGCGCAACGTGGTCTACGAAGGCGTGATCGAAACCGCAAAAGCCGAAGGCTGCGACCTGATCGTCATGGCCTCACACGGCCGCCAGGGCGTCAAGGCACTGATCCTGGGCAGCGTGGCGCAGAAGGTGCTCACGCACGCCAGCATGCCGGTGCTGATCGTGAAGGGCTGAAGGAAACACCCCCGCCGCGCTTCGCGCGACGGCGGCACTGGCCGTCCGGCAAAGCCGGCCCGGCGGTGCCCTGGGTTGCCCCCTTTTCAAGGGGGCGGCGACGCAGGGGCTATCGTCTGAACTTCCCCGCTGCATCGACGATCGACAGGTCGGCGAAATCGAGGCCGGTGTGGTTGTCCGGTCCGTAGCTCACGCTCAGTCCGCCGATGTTGAAGTTCTGCAGGCCCTCCAGCGCATCCCGCAGGCTGCCGGATGTCGGGTTGGGCCCGGCGCGTCGCAGGCCTTCGACCAGCACCTTGGCGGCTGCAAAGCCTTCGATCATCGCGGGCGACACGCCTTCCATGCCCCTGGCCTTGGCCAGCGTTTGCGCCTCCCGGATCAGGGGGTAGGCCAGCGAGCGTTCATTGGGAAATACCTGGGTCACGATCACGCCGTGTGCGTGTTCACCCAGCAGCTTGATGAACCCTTCTGAGGCGTTGTTGGACAGGGTGGCGATCTGTGCCCTTGAGCCGGCGGCGCGGATCGCCCTGACCGCGTTGGCGGTGTTGCCGGCCGAGCCGATCACCATCACGGCCTGGGCTTTCTGCTGGGTCACTTGCTGGCCCAGCGCGGCAAATTCGGGTTTGTCGCGGGGGAATTTTTCCAGCAGCAGCGGTTTCTGCCCGACCTTTTCAAAACCCTTCTGCGCCCCGGCGGCCGAATCCGCGCCAAACGAGTCGTCGGTCTGCAGCACGGCGATGCGCGTCATGCCGATGCTGGCCAGGTGTTCGATGGCCTTGGCCGCTTCGCGCTGGTAGGTGGCGCGCACGTTGAACACCCAGGGATTGACGGGGGTGTGCAGCGCCATGGCGCCCGTGCTGGGGCCCACCAGCGGCAGCTTGTGCTCGGCCAGCAGCGGCAGCAGGGCCTGGGCGTGCGGTGTGCCGCGGTTCAGAAACAGCGCCAGCACCTTTTGCTGGGTGATCAGTTCGCGGGCCACCTCGACCGTGCGCTTGGGGTCGAACTGGTCATCCACCGAAATCAGCTCGATCTTCTGGCCGTTCACGCCGCCGCGCGCGTTCACCGCGTCCAGGTAGAGCCTGGCGCCTTCGGTGTTCTCTTTCACGCCGGCCGCCACCGAACCGGTGAAGCCCGAGGGCTGACCGATGCGCAGCTGGGCCCAGGCGGGCATGGCGAGGGTGGTGAGGGCCGTCAGGCAGACGGTGACCAGAGCCAGGTGGTGCCCTGGGCGGGTGGGTGTCATGTGTTTGTCTCCAAGGATGGCGCCAGTCTAGGCGCGGCGCCGTCGCGGGAAATTGTGGAAATGACGTAGCCGCGCACGGCGCGGACCTTGCGCTCCTAGAATGTTTGCCTCCCCACCGGAAGCCCCCTCATGTCTGATGCGCACCCGCTCCTGAACCCCTCGTCCCCGTCCGAACCCGCGGGCGCTGCGTCGGCAGACAGCCCGGCGCACACCGAGACCGGGCTGATCCGCATCCGCGGCGCGCGCCAGCACAACCTCAAGAACATCGATCTCGACATCCGCACCGGTGAACTCACGGTGGTCACCGGGCCCAGCGGTTCGGGCAAGTCCAGCCTGGTGTTCGACACGCTCTTTGCCGAGGGCCAGCGCCGCTACGTGGAGACCTTCAGCGCCTACGCGCGCCAGTTCCTCGACCGCATGGACAAGCCGGCGGTGGACCGGGTGGACGGCGTGCCGCCCGCCATCGCCATCGACCAGACCAACCCGGTGCGCAGCTCGCGCTCGACCGTGGGCACGATGACCGAGCTGAACGACCACCTGAAGCTCCTGTTCGCGCGCGGCGCCGACCTGTTCGACCGCGAGACCGCGCTGCCGGTGCGGCACGACTCGCCGGAATCGATCTATGCCGAGCTGCAGAAGCGTTGTGCGGAACTGAACGACCCCCGTCTCGTGGTCACGTTCCCGGTGGAGTTGCCCGCAAGTACCACGTCGGAAGAGATCGAACAATGGCTATCTGCCAGCGGCTACACGCGGGTGCA
>JAHIQV010000106.1 GCA_018903185.1 Gammaproteobacteria bacterium
CGAGAACCCCAACCAGGGCGCCTTCATCATCGAAGAGCTGACCGAGCTGGTCGAAGAAGCCGTGCTGAGCGAGTTCGAGAAGATCGCCGAGCGCGGTGGCGTGCTCGGCGCCATGGAGACCGGCTACCAGCGCAGCAAGATCCAGGAAGAGAGCATGCACTACGAGATGCTCAAGCACACCGGCGAGTACCCCATCATAGGCGTCAACACCTTCCGCAACCCGCACGGTGACCAGACGCCCGAGAGCATCGAACTGGCGCGCTCGACCGACGAGGAAAAGCAGTCTCAGCTGCAGCGCCTGCTCGACTTCCACGACCGCCACGCGGCCGAAGCCCCGGTCCAGCTGGCGCGCCTGAAGCAGGCCGTGATCGAGAACAAGAATGTGTTCGAGGTGCTGATGGACGCGGTGCGCGTGTGCTCGCTGGGCCAGATCACCCACGCGCTGTTCGAAGTGGGGGGCCAGTACCGGCGCAACATGTGAACCTGCGCCGCTTTCCGCGGCTTGCTTGACCGGGGTCAAGTGCCCCATCATGGGGTGGATAGCATCATCCAAGAGATGAACACCACTCCATTCCTTCATGCCGCCTTGGGCATGGTTTTCGCCTTGGTCTGTGGCGCGGCGGCGGCCCAGACCGGTGCGGGCACCCCGCCCACCGGCACCCCCGAAGAGCGCCTGAAAGTGATCTTGCAGGACCCACAGCAGCTGGAAGCCTATGCCCGCATGGGACAGAAAGTCTCCCTGTTCTGTGCCAACTGCCACGGTGACGGTGGCAACAGCGTCAGCAGCGAGGTGCCCAACCTGGCCGGCCAGAACCCGACCTACCTGCTGACCCAGGTGCGCCAGTTCGCCGATGGCAGCCGCCGTTTCGAATTCATGGAGCGGCTGATCAAGGCCATGTCGGTGGACGAACGGCTGGGCGTGGCGGTGTACTACGCGCGCCAGCCCGTCAAACCCCAGCCGGTGAAAGATGCGGCGCTGGTGGCCAAGGGCAAGCAGTACTACGACAAGATCTGCTGGCGCTGCCACGGTGAACAGGGCCACGGCAGCGAGTCCTTCGCCCGCGTGGCCGGACAGCAGACGGTCTACCTCACCCAGACCCTGCAAAACTACCGCGGCAGCATCGGCACTCGCGTCAACCCGCTCATGACCGCCAACACCGTGCACATGAGCGACGCCGACCTGCGCGCGGTCGTGGCCTACGTGTCCTCGATGCGCTGACGCACGCAGAGGCACAGCGCCCCTGCGCACGCTGGGGCCGGCGTGTTGGCGGCACAATCGCGCCATGCACCACCACATCAGCCTCATCGGCGTACCCACCGACATCGGCGCGGGCGCCCGCGGCGCCTCCATGGGACCGGAAGCCCTGCGCGTGGCGGGTCTTGCGGCCATGCTCGAAAACCATGGCCTGCGGGTCACGGACCGCGGCAACCTTGCCGGTCCGGCCAACCCCTGGCTGCCCCCGGTCGACGGCTACCGGCACCTGGCGGCCGTGGTGGCCTGGAACCAGACCCTGCACGAGGCGGTGCACGCCGAACTCACCCGGGGCCACCTGCCCATCGTGCTCGGTGGCGACCACTGCCTGGGCATCGGCTCCATCAGCGCGGTGGCGCGCCACTGCCGTGAAAGCGGAAAGAAGCTGCGCGTGCTCTGGCTCGACGCCCACGCCGATTTCAACACCGCCGAACTCACACCCAGCGGCAACATCCACGGCATGCCGGTGGCGGTGCTGTGCGGCCACGGTCCCGCCGAACTCACCGGCATCGGCGGACAGACACCGGCCATCGCCGCCGACGTGGTGCGCCAGATCGGCATCCGCAGCGTGGACGCCGGTGAGAAGCGCTTCGTGCACGAAGCCGGGCTGGAGGTGTTCGACATGCGCTACATCGACGAGATGGGCATGCGCCACACCCTGGAGCAGGCGCTCATGGGCATGGATCACAACACGCACCTGCACGTGAGCTTCGACGTCGATTTTCTCGACCCCGAGATCGCGCCGGGCGTGGGTACCACCGTGCCCGGCGGCCCGACCTACCGCGAGGCCCAGCTCTGCATGGAAATGATCGCCGACACCGGGCGGCTGGCCTCGATGGACGTGATGGAACTCAACCCCGCCCTCGACGTGCGCAACCGCACCGCCGAGCTGGCCGTGGACCTGATCGAGAGCCTGTTCGGCAAGTCCACGCTGATGCGCAAGAAGTAGGCTCCCCCCGCGCCGCCTGCGGCGTCACCCCCCAGGGGGCGATGCGAGTGGCCCGGCAAAGCCGGTTCCACCGCATCCTGGCGTTCAGTCACGCGCCACCGGACGCGTTGTCGGTCAACTCTTTCCGACAAGCTCCAGGTGTTCGACCACCGGCGGCAGCAGGAAGAACGGGCCGACGATGGTGCGCCATTCAGCGAACGCAGGCGACTGGCGAAAACCCACAGTGTGGTCTTCCAGCGTGTCCCAGTAGATCGTCAGGATGTAGCGGCCCGGGCTTTCAATGCTGCGGTTGACCTTGAAGCCGTTGAAGCCTCTGGCCTGGGCGATGACGGTGCTGGCGCCGCGCAGGATGGCTTCTTCAAATTCGGCAGTGCGGGCGGGGTCGATGCGGATGTCGGCGTGTTCAAGAATCATGGTGTGGCGCTTTCGGCAGAGTGGTCCTCCCGGATCATATCGACGGCCTTCTCGGCCATCATGATCACCGGGGCATTGGTGTTGCCGCCCACCACGCTCGGCATGACCGACGCGTCCACCACGCGCAACCTCGCCACGCCGTGCACCCGCAGGCGGGCGTCCACCACCGCCATCGCGTCCGGCCCCATGCGGCAGGTGCCGACCGGGTGGTAGATCGTGTCGGCATGGAACCGCACGAACTGCTCGATCTGCGCATCGCTCCGGGCATGCGCCGAGGCTTTGGACTCCGCCCCCCCATGGCGCGCCAGCGCCGGCTGCTGCATCAGCTCGCGCATCACCTTGAAACCCCGCACCAGCCGGGCCGCGTCGTCCGGGTCCTGCAGGAAGGCCGGATCGATCAGCGGCATCACCTGCGGATCGGCGCTGGCCAGACGCAGCGTGCCCCGGCTCTTCGGGCGCAGCAGGCACACGTGGCACGAATAGCCGTGACCCAGCACCGTCTTGCGGCCATGGTCCACCAGCTTGCCCACCACGAAATGCAGTTGCAGATCGGGAATCGACTCCTCCGGCGCGCTCTTGATGAAGCCACCCGCCTCGGCAAAGTTGGTGGTCAGCAAGCCGCTGCGGCTGCGCCGCCATTCGAACAGGCCCCGGACCATCTTCGCCACACCGGCCAGGGACAGGCCGAACAGATCGGTCAGTTTTGGCGCGTTCACCACCATCACCACGTCCGGGTGGTCGTGCAGGTTCTCGCCCACGCCGGGCAGGTTGTGCACCACGCCGATGCCGTGTTCAGCCAGCTGCGCCGCCGGGCCGATGCCGGAGAGCATCAGCAGCTGAGGTGACCCGAACGCGCCCGCGCTCAGCAGCACCTCGCCGCCGGGGTTGAGCAACAGCGTCTGCAGCGTGCCGCGCCCGCCGTCGGGGCGGTATTCCACACCCTGCGCGCGCGCCTGGCCACCCACGGTTTCGGTGAGCACCCGCGTGGTCAGCGCATGCGTGATCACCTTCAGGTTGGAGCGTCCCAGGTGGGGCGTGAGGTAGGCCTTGGCGGCACTGAAACGCTCGCCATTCTTGTGCGTGACCTGGTAGCTGCCGATGCCCTCCTGTTCGGGGCCATTGAAATCGGTGTTGAGCGGGTAACCCGCCTGCTGGCCGGCTTCGATGAACGATGGCAGAAAGGGATTCGGCGACCGCAGGTCCATCACGTTCAGCGGTCCACCCTGGCCGTGCAGGGCGTCGGCCCCGCGCTGATTGTGCTCAGCGCGCTTGAAATAGGGCAACACATCGGCAAACGACCACCCCGGATTGCCCTGCGCGGCCCAGCCGTCGTAGTCCTGCGGGTGGCCCCGGGTGTAGATCATGGCGTTGATCGAGCTGGAACCCCCGAGCACCTTGCCGCGAGGCTGGTAACCGCGCCGGCCGTTCAGACCGGGTTGCGGCACCGTGGCATAGCCCCAGCCGTTGAGTTCGTATTTCGCCATCACGGCCAGGCCCGCCGGGCAATGGATCAGCACGCTGCGGTCGGGTGGGCCAGCTTCCAGCAGGGCCACGCGCACGGCCGGGTCTTCGCTCAGGCGCCCGGCGAGCACGCAGCCCGCCGATCCACCGCCGACGACGATGTAGTCGAACATAAGGTCTCCGTTGTCTGGCACGGGGATCGCTTGAGAAGCCCCTGCCGGTCACGTTGGTGTGGAGGTCATCGCCACGCAACGGGGTGCGCGACAATCCGCAGGCAAGTTAGCACAGCGCTGGCAGCACCGCTAGGCGTGCCAGCCTAGTCCCGACGCCTGCGCGACGCGGCCGAGGTCGGGGCCGGTGCACGTCCCCGACAATGGTTCTTTGTCTTTTTTCAGGAGCATTTCCCCTATGAGCAGCATTCAAACCGTGGGCATCATCGGCTCGGGCACCATGGGCAACGGGATCGCCCAGGCCTGCGCCACCAGCGGCATCCGCGTGGTGATGGTCGACATCGCGCAGACCGCGATCGACAAGGGCCTGGCCACCATCGCGGGCAGCCTCGACCGCCTGATCAAGAAGGAAAAGATCAGCGCCGACGACAAAGCCAAGGCGCTCGGCCTGATCCAGGGCAGCACGAACTACGACGACCTCAAGGGCGCGCAACTCGTCATCGAAGCCGCCACCGAAAACGAAGGCTTGAAGGTCAAGATCCTGCAGCAGCTCGACGGCATCCTCGCGCCCGAGGTGATCGTGGCCACCAACACCAGCTCCATCAGCATCACCAAGCTGGCCGCCGCCACGCAGCGCCCCGACCGCTTCATCGGCATGCATTTCTTCAACCCCGTGCCCATGATGGCGCTGGTGGAGATCATCCGCGGCCTGCAGACCAGCGACGCCACGCACGACGCCGTGAAAGCCATGGCCGAAGCCCTGGGCAAGACGCCGATCACGGTGAAGAACGCGCCCGGCTTCGTGGTCAACCGCATCCTGGTGCCCATGATCAACGAGGCTTTCTTCGTGCTCGCCGAAGGTCTGGCGACGCCGGAAGACATCGACGCCGGCATGAAGCTGGGCACCAACCAGCCCATCGGCCCGCTGGCGCTGGCCGACATGATCGGCCTGGATGTGTGCCTGGCCGTGATGAACGTCTACATGGCCGAATACAACGACAGCAAGTACCGCCCGGCGCCGCTGCTGAAAGAAATGGTCGCTGCCGGCTGGCTGGGCCGGAAAACGGGCAGGGGCGTGTACACGTATTGACCCCCGCGCCGTTTCGCGTCACCCCCAGGGGGCGATGCTGGCGGCCCGGCAAGCCGGTTCCGCGACATCCTTGGATCGGGCACGCGCGCCGGATGCAATCTGGGCTGTGTGATGTCCATCGGAAGCCCGCTTCAGCGGGCTTCTTGTTTGAGCAAGATCAACTTGCCGCAGCGCAGCATTTTCATAATGAACCCAACCCAGTGAACAGGAGTTCCTCATGTGTGCCGCGCCCGTCTCCATCGCCGTTTTCGAGTTCCTCGACAACACCCATCAGGAAATCCAGAGCCAGATCAAGCTGCTGCATGCGCTGGTGGACGCCATCGAAAACGAAGGCCTGAACCAGGCCAACCGGGCCCGGGCACGCCGCGTGCTCGACTATTTCAATGGCGAAGCGCGCCAGCACCACCTGGACGAAGAAAAACACATCTTCCCGGCCTTGCTGGTCAGCCAGGACGCCGAGATCGTGCAGGCCACCGAACACCTGATCCAGGACCACGGCTGGCTGGAAGAAAACTGGATCCAGATCGCCCCCTCGCTGGAGGCAGCCACCGGCGGCAACCTCTGGTTCGACACAGCGGAACTGCGCCACGCGCTGGATGTTTTTGAAGCGCTCTACCTGGACCACATCCTGCTTGAGGAGTCCATCGCCTACCCGGAAGCGAAAAAGCGGCTTGCCGCCCTCGACACGGCCGGCATGGGTCGCGAAATGGCCAAGCGCCGCGCCCTCAAGCACAATGAGGTCCGTTCGCGGACCTGAGCCGCACCCATGACGTGGCAGAACGTCCCCGAAACTGCACGCCGGACGGGCTGCGCGTAAACTGCCCCGCTCCACAGCATGGGCCACGACCCCGTTGGCCGAACGGACGAGCATGAGCACTTACGACTTCGATCTATTCGTCATTGGCGGCGGCAGCGGTGGCGTGCGCGCCGCCCGCATGGCCGCCCAGCGCGGGGCGCGCGTGGCGCTGGCCGAAACCCTGGGGCAAGACGGCCTGGGCGGCACCTGCGTCAACGTGGGCTGCATCCCCAAGAAGCTCTACAGCTACGCCGCGCACTACGCCGACGCAGCCCACGAAGCGCAAGGCTACGGGTGGGAGGGCGACATGCCCATCCTCAACTGGGGCACGCTCAAAGCCAACCGCGCCACCGAGATCAGCCGCCTGAACGGGGTCTATGGCAACCTGCTGCGCGGTTCTGGCGTGACCGTGTTCGACGGTTTCGCCCGTCTGCAAGGCGACCACAGCGTGGGCCTGGCCACGCTCAACGCCGACGGCAGCCCCGGCCACCAGAATTTCACCGCCAAAAACGTTCTCATCGCCACCGGCGGCACGCCGCATGTGCCGCACTTCGCGGGTCGCGAACACGTCATCACGTCCAACGAGATCTTCGATCTGGAGCCGTTTCCGAAACGCCTGCTGGTGGTGGGGGGTGGCTACATCGCCTGTGAATTCGCCTCCATCTTCAATGGCCTGGGGTCGAGGGTCACGCAGTTGTACCGGGGTGAACAGGTGCTGCGCGGTTTTGACGACGAGGTGCGCCACTTCGTCGCCGCCGAGATGATCAAGTCCGGGGTGGACCTGCGGCTGAACGCCGACGTGGTGGACATCCGGAAAACCGACGAAGGCCTGCGTGTGGAGCTGGAAGGTGGCAGCGTCGTGCTGGCCGACGCCGTGCTCTATGCCACCGGGCGCAAGCCCAATGTGCAGGGTCTGGGCCTGGACACCGTGGGCGTGGTCCAGGGCGCGCAGGGAGAGGTGATCGTGAGCGAAACCTACCAGACCAACGTGCCCGGCATTTACGCCGTGGGCGACGTCACCAACCGCGTGCAGCTCACGCCGGTGGCGCTGGGCGAGGCCATGGTGGTGGTCGATCAGCTCTTCGGCGCTGCAGCGGGCAAGCCAACGCGCGAGATGAGTTACGAGTTCATCCCCACCGCCGTCTTCACCCACCCCAACATCGGCACCGTGGGCTACAGCGAAGCGCAGGCGCGCGAGAAGTACGGCCAGATCGCTGTCTTCCGCAGCGAGTTCAAGGCGCTCAAGCACACGCTTTCGGGCAGCAGCGAACGCACACTCATGAAGCTCATCGTTGACACCGCGAGCGACCGCGTGGTGGGCCTGCATATGGTCGGCGCTGAAGCCGGCGAGATCGTGCAGGGCTTTGCCGTGGCCATGAAGGCCGGCGCCACCAAGGCCATTTTTGACAGCACCATCGGCATCCACCCCACGGCGGCGGAGGAGTTCGTGACGATGCGCGAGCCGACCCGGAACTGAGAACCTGAATGCGATCTCTCCGAGGTCGCCTGTCCGTTCTAGACGCGTGCCATCCAGTAGATGCCCGCGACGCTGAGCGCCATGTGCAGCCACAGGCCCGGCGCCAGCCAGGCCAGGTAGCGCCACCCCCCCACGAGCCCGGCGGTTGCACTCTTGCTGCCGGCGTGCACCAGAATAGCCAGCATCACCGCCCAGGTCGCGGCCCCACCCGCCGCGGGTGTGCCCGACGCAAAGACCGCCGCCAGCGAGGCGTGCAGGTCGGCCAGCGCCGCCAGGGCCGAGCCCAGCAGCAGACCCGATGACCCCAGCCACAGCGTCAGCGCGTACACCATCACCTGAACGGCACTGAGCAAAGCGGCCACGCCCGCGGCACCCCAGAGGCTGAACATCCGGTCTTCGTCCGGCACCGTCGTGGTCACGGCGGCTTCCTCCGGCGCTCCGCGCACCATCCACCAGCCCCAGGCCAGGGCCAGCAAACCGGCGGCCAGCGCCGGGAGCCACAGGACCGGCAGCCAGGCCGGTTGCACGGCCGCGGCCACCAGCAGCACCTGCAGCTGGGTGGACACGCAGGACAACAGGCCACCGCCCGCCATCAAGCGCGCTTCCGAACGGCCCTCGCGCACGGCCAGCCCCAGCGTGGCGATGGTGGCGGTGCTCGACACAAAGCCCGAGGCCAGCGCCGAGAACGCCACCGCGTGGCGCGCCTGCAGCAGGCGGCGGCACAGGTGCGCCAGCGACTGCACCGCCAGCAGCAGGGCCAGCAACTGCACGATCACGTAGGGGTTGAGCACCGGGCCCCAGAGCGGCCGGTTCGGCACCAGCGGCAACGCCATCAGCACCAGTGCCGCCAGCACGATGCCGTCGCGCACCTCGCCCTCGGTCAGCCACTGGCGGGCAAAACGGTGCAGCCGTTCCCGCCCGGCCAGCACACCGGTCAGACCCACGGCGAGCGCGGCGGCCAGCGGCAAGCTCTGCGCGCAGAGCACGCCGATCAGGTAGGTCAGCAACAGGGCGATTTCGGTGGTGGCACCCGGATCTTCGGAGCGGTCGCGCCAGTAGGCGACCAGGGCCAGCGCCGCCACCAGGACCGCGCCGGTCACCACCAGTCCCGTCAGCTGCGTGAGCGCTGCGGCGGCGCCCACCACGCTGGTCAGCGCAAAGGTGCGCAAACCGGCGAACGCCCGCCCCGGACCGGCACCTTTGCGCCGCTCGCGTTCGATGCCCACCAGCAAGCCGCAGCCCAGTGCGGCCGCCAGCACCGCCGCGGCCCCGGCCATGTCGACCGACGGGTTCAGCAGCACCGGGGCAGCGGCATCCAGCATGGGGTTTCCGGGTGGGGGCAAGGTGTCACGGGGCGGCGCCACAATAGCGGCATGTACAAGACACCCGACTTTACCGCCCCCGTTTTCTACCGCAACCCGGCCGCTGCGCTGGCTCAAGTCCAGCGCATCTACCAGCAGAACATTCACTTCCTGCGCGCGGCCATGCGCGACTTCGTGGCCGGTGCCGACGCCAAAGGCAGCCGCGTGCGCGCCTGCTACCCCTTCGTGCGCCTGCACACCCACAGCGTGTCGCACCAGGGAACGGGCCGCCTGAGTTACGGCTTCGTGGCCGGTCCCGGCCGGTTCGAGACCACGATCACGCGACCCGACCTCTACGCCGACTACCTGCTGGACCAGTTCAGCCTGCTGCTGATCAACCACGGCGGCGAACTGGAGGTGGGCACCAGCACGCACCCCATCCCCATCCACTTCTCGTTCGCCGAACACGACCACGTCGAAGGCAGCCTGAGCGCCGAGCGCCGCGCCCTCATGCGCGACGTGTTCGACCTGCCCGATCTGGCGGCCATGGACGACGGCATCGCCAACGGCACGCACGAGCCGCGCCCAGGCGAGCCGCACCCGCTGTCGCTGTTCACCGCGCCGCGCGTGGACTATTCGCTGCAGCGCCTGCGCCACTACACCGGCACAGCGCCCGAGTGGTTCCAGAACTTCGTGCTGTTCACCAACTACCAGTTCTACATCGACGAATTCATCCGCCTGGGCCACGCCGAGATGGCCAACCCCGCCAGCGAATACATGGCCTTCGTGGAGCCGGGCAACGTGGTGATGCGCCGCGCCGGCCTGCCGGCCGAAGCCAGCGACGAACTGGGTGCGGCCCCGCCGCGCCTGCCTCAGATGCCGGGCTACCACCTCATGCGCGCCGACCGCAGCGGCATCACCATGGTCAACATCGGCGTCGGCCCGGCCAACG
>JAHIQV010000107.1 GCA_018903185.1 Gammaproteobacteria bacterium
AAGCCCAGACCGGTGAGCGTGTGCTCACGCACCTGGGCGGCCAACCGCGCCCCATCGCAACTGGCTGCGAGTGACCCGTTCAGGCCCAGCAACAGGCGGCACTCTTCAAAGGTCTCGCGCAGCGCGGCCAGGTGCAGCCCCACCGCGGTGTCCTGATCCAGTCCGGGTTCGGCCAGGGCGCTCAACAGCTCGGCTGCCGTGCGGTCCAGCGCCGCGGGGTCCACCTGCCGGTCGGCCGCATCGAGCTTGCCACCCGGGAACACGTGCACGCCACCCAGCACGCCGGAGTTGCCATGGCGGCGCACCAGCAGCACCTCCAGCCCGGCAGGACCGTCGCGCAGCACCATCACGGTGGCGGACGCCAGGGGCGGGGTGTGAATCACATCGGAGTTGATCGGTATGGCCATGCGGGCATTGTCCACGAGCCTTGCCCATGCCCGTCCCTTCACGCCGCCCCGTCCGGCGTCCGAGCAGACACCCGCAGCGGTCCGAAAAATTGGCGTGTCGCTCAGGCGGGCAGGAACAGCGACTGCAGATCGCTGAGGAAATCGAACCCGCGTTCGGTTGGTCGGACCCAGCCATCGGCCATCACCAGCCAGCCGCGGCGCACGCCTTCGTCCAGCGCCGTGGCCACGCTGGAGAGCGGCAGCCCGGTGCGGGCCGAAAAGTCCTGCAGCTCGAAGCCGTTGCGCAGGCGCAGCGCGTTGAGCATGTACTCGAAAGGCAGATCGCGCCGCGCCACCTCTTCCACACTCACCACCGCATCGCCCGCGCGCGCCTTGTCCATGTAGAGACGCGGTTCGCGCGCACGCACCTGGCGCACCACCCGGTGGGCAAAACTGAGCTTGCTGTGGGCACCGGCGCCGATGCCGAGGTAGTCGCCGAACTGCCAGTAGTTCAGGTTGTGCCAGCAACGGTGGCCTTCGCGCGCGTAGGCCGAGACCTCGTAGCGCGCCAGCCCCTGTTCGCCCGTCAGCTCGGTGATGCGGTCGAGCATGGCGTAGGCGTCGTCGTCTTCGGGCACCCGCGGCGGGAACTTGGCAAACACCGTGTTGGGCTCGATGGTCAGGTGGTAGATCGAGATGTGCGGTGGCGCGAACGCCAGCGCGGTGCGCATGTCCGTTTCGCAATCGGCCAGCGTCTGCCCCGGCAGCGCGTACATGATGTCCAGGTTGAAGGTGTCGAAGGCCATCGCCGCCTCTTCCACCGCGGCGATCGCCTGCGCCCGGTCGTGCACCCGGCCCAGCGCCTTCAGATGGTCATCGTTGAAGCTCTGCACCCCGATGGACAGGCGCGTGACGCCGGCCTGGCGGAAAGCCCTGAAGCGGTCCTTTTCAAAGGTGCCCGGGTTGGCTTCCAGCGTGATCTCGGCATCGGCGTCCAGCCGCACCAGCGCGCGCACGTCGCCCAGCAGGCGATCAATGGCCTCGGGCGAAAACAGGCTGGGCGTGCCGCCACCGATGAAGATGCTGTGCACCGAGCGGCCCCAGATCAGCGGCAAGGCGGCTTCCAGATCGGCACGCAAGGCGTCCAGGTAAACCTGTTCGGGCAGCGCCTGACCGGGCGCGCTGGTGGCGCTCCACTCGTGCGAGTTGAAGTCGCAATAAGGGCACTTCTTCAGACACCAGGGCAGGTGGATGTAGAGCGCGAGCGGCGGCAGGCCCTGCAATTGCAGCGTGCCGGGTCTCATCCAGTGGCGGATGTCGCTCCAGTGTGGCCCTTCTGGCGGTGGGCTGCCGGCCGCGCCGGGCAGCGCCACCCGGACCTCTCTGGGCGTGTTCATGCGTCGGCCTGGGGCGCGAACCACCGTTCACGCATCAGGTTCAGCATCTGTTGCGCCGCTTTTCCGCGGTGGCTGTTCGCGTTCTTTTTCTCGTCGCTCAGCTGGGCGAAGGTGCAGCCGAACTGCGGCAGGAACATCACCGGATCAAAACCGAAGCCGTTGTCACCGATGGGCTCGCGCGTGATCAGCCCCGGCGCACGACCGCTGGCCACCAGTGGCTCCGGGTCGTCGGCGCTGCGCACCGCGACCAGGGTGCTCACCAGCGCGGCGCGCCGGTCTTCCACATTCGACATCTGCTCCAGCAAGGCGCGCACGTTGTTGGCGTCGCCCTTTTCATAGCCGAACTGCGTCGCGTAGTAGGCGGTGTCCACGCCCGGCAAACCGCCGAAGGCCTCCACGCACAGGCCGGCGTCGTCGGCCAGCGCGGGCAGGCCACTGACCTGCGCCGCGTGGCGCGCCTTCGCCAGCGCGTTCTCGATGAAGGTGCGGTGCGGCTCGGGCGCTTCCGGAATGCCCAGTTCGGACTGGCGCACCAGTTCCACGCCGAGCGGCGCAAACAAGGCCTGCAGCTCGGCGAGCTTGCCTTTGTTGTTGGACGCGAGGACCAGTCTCATCCGGGCCTCTCAGACCAGGCCAAGGCTCTGCTTCTGCAAGGCCACCAGTTCGGCCACGCCCTTTTCGGCCAGCACCAGCAACGCGTCCATTTCCTGGCGCGTGAACGCCACGCCTTCGGCCGTGCCCTGCACTTCCACAAAATGGCCGGCACCGGTCATCACGACATTCATGTCGGTGTCGCAGGCCGCGTCTTCCACGTACTCCAGATCGAGCAGCGGCAGGCCCTTCAGAAGGCCGACCGAAATCGCGGCCACATGGCCCTTGATCGGCGAGGTGGTGACCTTGCCTTCGGCGAGCAGCTTGCTCACCGCGTCGTGCGCCGCGACGAAGGCGCCGGTGATGCTCGCGGTGCGTGTGCCGCCATCGGCCTGCAGCACGTCGCAGTCCAGCGAAATGGTGCGTTCACCCAGCGCCTTCAGATCGAACACGGCGCGCAGCGAACGGCCGATCAGGCGCTGGATTTCCTGCGTGCGCCCACTCTGTTTGCCCTTGGCCGCTTCGCGGTCGCTGCGGGTGTGGGTGGCACGCGGCAACATGCCGTATTCGGCCGTCACCCAGCCTTCGCCGCTGCCACGCTTGTGCGGCGGCACCTTCTCTTCCACCGACGCGGTGCACAGCACCTTGGTGTCACCGAACTCGATCAGCACCGAGCCCTCGGCGTGGATGGTGAAACCCCGGGTGATGCGCACCGGGCGCAGGGCATCGGTGGCCCGTTGGCCGGGTCGTGTGGAAACAGTCATGAATACCTCAATCAAGTCGTGAATCAGTCAAAGGGAGGAACGCCCAGCTCGCCAGGTAACAAGGCCCGGAACGCGGCGGAACCTTTGCCGGTCCGCACGCGTTGCCCCTGGAGGGGCGGAGCGGTTACGCGAAGCGAACAAGCGACGGGGGTGGTTCATTTTCGCCAGGCCGCTCGCGTTGCCCCCTGGGGGGTGACGCCGAAGGCGGCGCGGGGGTGTCAGGAATTTTTTTCGGCGGTGCGCCGGATCGCTTCGTTGATTTCTGCAATCGACTTTTCGATCGCCGCGTCGTCCAGGTCTTCGATGGTCGGGTCGGCCACGCCCGACTGGATGGTGGAGGCGAACACGCCTTCTTCAATGTCTTCGGTCGACACCCGCGTGGTCTGGAATTCGTCGGCCGTTTCCCACTCCATGGCCAGCACGGTGACGTTGTCGCAGCGCTGTCCACCACGCTTGAGGGCCATCTCCACCAGCTCGGGAACCGCCTGCTCCAGCGGATTGCGGGCCAGTTCGGCGGCGATCTCGAAGTCCTTCACCGTGCCCCAGAGGCCATCCGAGCACAGCAGCACACGGTCGCCCTGCAACAACTGCACCGGTCCCGACAGGTCAAACACCGGCTTGGCGGGCGAACCCAGACAGGTGAAGAGGATGTTGCGGTTGATGTGCTGGGTGGCCTTGCCCAGGTGGGCCTGCTGCTCCATGTAGGAATGGTCCCGCGTGCGCGTCAGCAACTCGCCATCGCGCACGAGATACAGGCGGGAGTCGCCACAGTGCACCCAGTGCATGTTGCCGCGCTCCATCACGGCCGCCACCAGCGTGGTGCGCGGCGTGTCGAGCATGCCTTTTTCGGCGGCGTAGCGAATGATCTGGTGGTGCGCCGCCATCAGGGCGCTGGAGAGGAACTCCGGCACTTCACGCAAGGTGGGGTTGGCGGCCTTCTGGAAGTAGGCTGAGAAGGTCTGCAGGGCGAGCTGGGCCGCCATCGCCCCTTCAGGGTGCCCCCCCATGCCATCGGCCAGCACGAACAGGCCTGACTCGCGCGTGTACGCGTAGCCCATGCGGTCTTCGTTGCGCTCGCGGCCACCCTGACGGCTGATCTGGTAAACCGAAAACTTCATCGGAACTTGGTCCCGGCGGCGGTCGATTTGCGCGGCGACTTCTTGTTGTCGGAAACGATGTTGTCAAACTGCAGACGCATCTTTTCAGCCACGGTCAGTTTGGTGTAGCTGCGTTCGGTCTCGCGGCTCAGCTCTTTCTGCAGCGCAAACACCGATTGCGGGCGCGACAGCGGATCGAGCGACATGCACCACTCCACCACCTCGATCAGGTTGTCGGAGTAGACGCCGCGCAGGCGAGAGAGTGCCAGCGACAGCCGGTCTTTTTCCAGCCGCTGCGGGGCGTCATTGGGCGGGTAACCCTGCATGCTGGCGTAGATGCAGGCGCCGATGGCGTAGATGTCGGTCCACGGGCCCATGCTCGAATCGCGCCGGTACATCTCGGGCGC
>JAHIQV010000108.1 GCA_018903185.1 Gammaproteobacteria bacterium
GAGTTTCATGAAACGCCGTACCACCCTGGCCGCGCTCGGCGCTGCCCTGACCACCCTGATGGCTGGCAGCGCGCTGGCCCAGCAGACCGTGACACTGCGCCTGCATCAGTTCCTGCCGCCCCAGGCACCCATCCCTTCGAAAGCACTGGTGCCCTGGGCTAAGAAGGTCGAGGCCGAGTCGGGTGGCCGCATCAAGGTGCAGCTGTTCCATGCCATGGCCATGGGCGGCACGCCGCCGCAGCTGTTTGACCAGGCACGCGACGGCGTGGCCGACATCACCTGGACCGTGCTGGGTTACACCCCGGGCCGTTTCAACAAGTCCGAGGTTTTCGAGCTGCCCTTCATGGGCGGTGTGTCCGAACAGTCCTCGCGCGCCTTCCAGGAATACGTTGAAAAGTTCGCGGCCGACGAATTCCGCAGTGTCAAGCTGCTGGCGGTGCACACCCATGGCCCCGGCCTGTTCCACACCAAGCAGCCGGTGACGGGGCTGGAGAGCCTGCGCGGCATGAAGATCCGTGGTGGCTCGCGCATCATCAACAACATGTTGGGCAAGCTCGGCGCCACGCCGGTGGGCATGCCGGTGCCGGCGGTGACCGAGGCCCTGTCCAAGGGTGTGATCGACGGCACGACCATCCCCTGGGAGGTGACGCCTTCGCTCAAGATCACCGAGCTGGTGAAGAACCACACCACGTTCGCGGGCAAGGAAGGCCTGTTCACCCAGACCTTTGCCTTCACCATGAACCGTGCCGCCTACGACAAGCTGCCGGCCGATCTGAAGCAGGTGATCGACAACAACTCGGGCGTCGAAACCGCGGCCATGTTCGGCCGCGTGATGGACGAGGCCGACAAGGTGGGCCGCGACATCGCCGTCAAGGCCGGCAACAACATCGTGGCACTCGACGCGGCCGAGACCCAGCGCTGGCGCCGCACGGCGGGTGCCGTGGAAGCCGACTGGGTCAAGGAGATGAAGGGCAAGAACATCGACGGCGCCAAGCTGGCGTCGGAGGCCCGTGCGTTGATTGCCAAGCACTCGAAGTAAGTGTCTGGTGTGGCCGCCCTTGGGGGCCCCGTCTTCTGACGGGGTCTGCCGGAGGCATTTTCTGCCCGGGCCGGTGGTCGAAAAAATTTCGATAAGGTTAATCGATTCAACAATAAGAAATTTTCGGCTATAGTCCGCCGCTGCGCGAAGGGCGGCGACGGAAGAAAAACCATGGGAGACAATTGGCGATCGCCAAATCCCGAAACAAGGACCAGAAATGATTGACTGGATTTACCGGCTTGCCCGGTGGACCGCCCTGTTTGGCGGCATCATGCTCGTGGCACTGACCCTCATGGTCGTGGCCAGCGTCGCCGGACGTGCGCTGATCGGCATCGGGCTCGGGCCCGTGCCGGGCGACTTTGAGCTGGTGGAAGTGGGTGTCGGCATCGCCATTTTCTTCTTCATGCCCTGGTGCTACCTGCGCGGTGGCCACGCCACGGTGGACCTGCTCTACATGCACACGCCGAGGTGGGCGCAGAAGGCCGTGGACACCGGCAGCGACGTGCTGATGACCCTGGTCTGGCTGGTGCTGACCTGGAAGCTCTGGGAGGGCATGCTGGAGAAGCGGGAGTACCAGGAGACGACCTTCATCCTGCAGATGCCGGTGTGGTGGGCCTATGCCCTGTGCCTGGTGGGTGCCGTGATCGGCTGCGTCTGTTATGTCACCAAAACCCTGACCCGTTTTGGCCTGGGGTCCGAGCCCAAGGGCTGGACCGTTGAATCCAACGCGGGGCACTGAACATGTCAACTGTCGAACTCGCGCTCTGGTCGTTCCCGCTCCTGCTGCTGATGATCTTCATCCGCGTGCCCATCGGTCTGTCCATGCTGGTGTGTGGACTGGGTGGTGCCTGGATGGTCTACGGATCCGTGGATCCCATCCTCAACCAGCTCAAGCAGGTGACTTACAGCACCTTCTCGAACTACAACCTGTCGGTCATTCCGCTGTTCCTGCTCATGGGGCAGTTCGCTGCGCTGGGCGGCCTGTCGCAGGCGCTGTTCAAGGCGGCCGAGGCCTGGATCGGTCACCGCAAGGGCGGTGTGGCCATGGCCGCGGTGGGTGCCTGCGCCGGCTTCGGCGCCATCTGCGGCTCCTCGCTGGCGACCGCCGCGACGATGGGTCAGGTGGCCCTGCCCGAACTCAAACGCGCGGGTTACGCCGGTGGCATCTCCACCGCCTGCCTGGCCGCGGGCGGCACGCTGGGCATCCTGATCCCGCCGTCGGTGGTGCTGGTGATCTACGCCATCCTGACCGAGCAGAACATCGCCAAGCTGTTCCTGGCCGCGTTCGTGCCCGGCATCCTGGCGGCCGTGGGCTACATGATCGTGATCGCGATCTATGCGCGCCTCAAACCGCATGAAGTGGGCTCCATGGCGCCCATGCCCATGAAAGACCGCTGGATCGCC
>JAHIQV010000109.1 GCA_018903185.1 Gammaproteobacteria bacterium
GCGAGCAACCGCAGGGGTAGGCGCGACCGCTGGCGACCAGCTGGTTCAGCGCCTGCTGGTAAAGATCGCCCCGTTCCGACTGCCAGACCTCGGGTTCGTCACTGACCAGGCCGCAGGTGGCGAGCTGTCGCAGGATGAGCCGGTCGGTGCCCGTCACGCAGCGCGGGGTGTCCACGTCTTCGATGCGCACGATCCAGGTGCCGCCGTGGGCGCGGGCGTCCAGCCAGCTCGCCAGCGCGGCCACGAGCGAGCCCGCATGCAGCGGGCCGGTGGGCGAGGGGGCGAAGCGGCCCCGGTAGACCTTTGTCATGGGCTTTTCACCCGTGACGTTCACACCATGGCGAGAGCGAGTTCGAGCCCGGAGACAAAGGCGTCTTCCACGCGGTGGCCCAGGCACCAGTCGCCGCACAGGCCGATGCCGAGCGACTTGTCGTACACGTAGGGCCGGCCCAGCGGCTGCTGCGTCTGAGCGAAGCGCCAGCGGTGCACCACGGCGTGGGTGGGGGTGGCGCGGATGCCGGTGATTTCGGCAAAACCCTTGAGCAGCTTGGCCTTGACGCGCTCGGTATCGTCTTCAAGGTGTTTGGCCGACCACTCGGGGCTGGCCTGGATGGTCCAGCGCTCGATGGGCTCGCGCCTCGGCTTGCTGTTTTCGCGCGCGAGCCAGCTGATGCGGTGGTGGATGCTGCGCGCGGCGTTCCACTGCGGACCGATGTGCGGCAGGCCGGGCTGCATGGCCTGGGGGTAGGCGACCATGAGCGTCCAGCAGGGGGCCACCTGCACCGGGGCGAGGGACTGGCGCAGCTCGGGCGAGTGGCCGGAGACCAGCAGCAGGTCGTGGGCCTGCAGGTGCGGAATGGCGAGCACCACGCGGTCGAAGCCACCGAGCACGTGCTGGCCGCCTTCGACGTCTTCGGTGCGCAGCTGCCACTGCTCGGGATTCAGCACATCGCGTTCGATGTGGGTGACGCGGGTTTCGGTGAGCGTGCGCGCGGGCAGGTCACCGAAGAGTTCGGGGTGGGCCAGCGGCTGGACCCAGTGCTCGACCAGACCGCTCATGCCGGGTGTGGCCACGAAATGCGGTTCGGACGGCGGCGGGGAACTGGCCAGCACATGACCGAATTCGTCGAGCACGCGCACCGTGTTCGCACTCCAGGGGCGCACCACGGACTGTGCGGTCTGCAGTGCCTGGGCGAAGCGCTTGTCGCGCACCGTGAAGTACTGCGCACCGTGGTCGAAGCCGCCGAATTCGCTGCGGCGGGTGGACATGCGGCCACCGAAGCCGCGGCTCTTTTCAAGCAGGGTGACGCGGTGACCCGCCTGCAGCAGCGTGCGCGCGCAGGCCACGCCGGCCATGCCGGCGCCCACCACCGCGATGTGCATCGGGGTCGGTTTCCTGGGTTGGGGGGTGCGGGCCGGCTTGCGCGGGACGGCTGCGGACGGGGTGCGGGTTTTTTTGCTGGTGGTCATGTCTCGGGGCGCCTGTGTTGCGGGACGGTTGAGGTTGACTGTAGCAGCCTGCCTGTTGGCGTGAACCCCGGTTGCATCAAATCTGGTGGTGGTTGTGGAGCAGGGCGGCACGGGTGGTGGGGTGCTGCAGGCGCTCCAGCCACCAGCGCAGCGCCCGCCCGGTGTCGCCCGCGCTGCGTGGCTGGCGCCATGCGTAGGCCACGCGGATGCTGCGGTTGGGGCGCTGCACGGTCTTCACGATCAGGCGCCCGGCGTTGATGAAGGGTTGTGCCAGCGTTTGCGGCAGGAAGCCCGCACCCAGACCGCGCAGCTGCGCTTCCAGCTTGTGCTGCATGGTCGGCACGGTGAGCACGTCCTGCCCCGGCAGCAGGTTGTAAGTCACGCCGCTGCCGCGCTGGGTGCTGTCGGCCACGGCCACGGCGCGGTGCAGGCGCAGCTCTTCGTCACTCAGGCTGTGGGTGGCTGCCGCCAGCGGATGGTGAGGCGCCACCGCGTAGACGAACGGCACGCTGCCCAGCGGCGCGGTCTGGATTTCGGGTTGTGCCATCTCGCTGGGCACGCCGAGCGCCAGATCGGCCTGGCCGCTTTGCAGGGCTTCGAGCGTGCCCGAGAGCGTTTCGGCGCGCAGCTTCAGGCGCGTGGGAGCGCCTTCGGCGTAAAAAGCCTCGCACAGCTCGAACAGGGTCGCGCGGGCAATGATGGCGTCGGCCGCGATGGTGATCTGCGGCTCCCAGCCGGTGGCCACGCGCTTGACGCGCTGGGCCACCGCGTCGAGCTCGTTCAGCAGGTACTGCCCGCAGCGCAGCAGCTCGGCGCCGGCGGGCGTGAGCTGGGCGCGTCGCGCGCTGCGGTCGAACAGCAGCACGTCGAGCGCGTCCTCGATCTGGCGGATGCGGTAGGTCAGGGCGCTGGGCACCATGCCCAGTTCGCGCGCGGCGGCGGCCATGCTGCCGAGCCGGGCCACGGCTTCGAGAAGACCGAGGTTTTCGGGGGACAGGGCGGCGCGGGGGCTGGGACTGGCCATGGTGCTTGCGAAACTGGTGTGTTCAATTGAATTGAATGATGCCATCAAAACCGTGCAAACACACCGGGGGGTGGCGGTTCCACAATTCAACCCATGCCAGCCGCTGCGGTCCCGCAACCGGTCAGCACCACCCCCCTTGAAAGGACGAGACACCATGATGCAGATCCGACGTTCCGACGCCCGCGGCTACGCCGACCACGGCTGGCTCAAGAGCTTCCACTCATTTTCGTTCGCCGAGTATTTCGACCCCGCCTGGATGGGCTGGGGCAACCTGCGCGTGATCAACGAAGACCGCATCGCACCGGGTACTGGCTTCGGCACGCACGGCCACCGCGACATGGAAATCATCAGCTATGTGCTGTCGGGCAACCTGGCGCACAAGGACAGCATGGGCAACGTCAAGGGCATCCCGCCCGGCGACGTGCAGCGCATGAGCGCCGGCAGCGGCGTGCGCCACAGCGAGTTCAACCACGCACCCGACCAGACCACGCACTTCCTGCAGATCTGGATCGAGCCGAATGTGAAGGGCATCGATCCCGGCTACGAGCAGAAGAGTTTTGCCGAGACCGAAAAGCGCGGCCAGCTGCGCCTGGTGGCTTCGCCCGACGGAGCGGACGGTTCGGTGAGCATCCACGCCGACGCGGCCTTGTACGCTGGTCTCTTCAACGGCAGCGAAAGCGCCGAGCTGGCGCTGGACCCGAAGCGCAAGGCCTACGTGCACTTGGTGCGCGGCGCGCTCGACGTGAACGGCCAGCGCCTGCAGGCCGGCGACGCGGCGGTGATCGCCGATGCCGAGCGACTCACCCTGGCCCGCGGCGACGACGCCGAGGTGCTGGTGTTTGACCTTGTGGCTTAGGGCCTGTTCACGCTATTTTTCCAAGATGCGTTGCAGATCAAAAAGGCCATGCGCAAGGCGCGAAACGCAGCCGGGGTTTTGCCCCAGCAAGGCTTCGCAACGCCGCGCATGGCCTTTTTGGCTGCAACCCGAAGGGAATGGGGTGGAAACAGCGCCACTCGTTGTTGCACTCCTAGGCCAGACATCCAGTCTGGCCGTCGTCGCGCGCCTAGATTGGCGCTGTTTCCACCCCATTCGCACTTGGAAAAATAGTGTGAACAGGCCCTAGCGCACAGACCAGCTTTTTGACCCACCCCAGACTTCATTCCAAGGACATTTCCATGCACACCCTGCAAAACCCTCTCGCCCTGTTGTCCCGCCTGCTGCTGGCGGCCCTGTTCCTGCCCGCCGGCATCGGCAAGATCACCGGTTTTGCCGGTACGGCCGGTTACATCGCATCGGTGGGCCTGCCCATGCCCACCGTGGCCGCTGCGGTGGCCATTGCGGTGGAGGTGCTGGGTGGCCTGGCGCTGATCGTCGGCTTCGGCACGCGCTGGGCTGCCCTGGCTCTGGCGCTGTTCACGCTGGGCGCCTCGTTCTTTTTCCACAACTACTGGGCCATGCCGGCCGAACAGCAAATGGTGCAGCAGCTGATGTTCATGAAGAACGTCGGTGTGACGGGCGGCCTGCTGGCGCTCGCGGCTTTTGGTGCCGGCGCCTTCAGCCTGGACGCCCGCCGCCCGGCCTGAGTGATCTTCGAGTCCCTTTTCCCCACCCGCGCTGCGGCGCTTTTCTGAAAGGTCTCCTATGGCAAACATTGTTGTGGTTTACCACTCGGGTTACGGTCACACCCAGCGCATGGCGCAATCGGTGGCCAGTGGCGCAGGCGCCGAACTGATCGCCATCGACGCCGACGGCAATCTGCCCGAGGGCGGCTGGGAAGCGCTGGCCGCGGCCGACGCCATCATCATGGGCTCACCCACCTACATGGGCAGCGTGAGCTGGCAGTTCAAGAAATTCGCCGATGCCTCCAGCAAACCCTGGTTTTCCCAGCAGTGGAAAGACAAGCTCGCAGCCGGGTTCACCAACAGCGCCGGCATGAACGGCGACAAGCTGTCCACGCTGCACTACCTGTTCACGCTGTCCATGCAGCACGGCATGATCTGGGTGAGCCAGGGCCTCATGCCCAGCAACACCAAGGCTGCACAGCGCGATGATGTGAACTACCTGGTGTCGTACAGCGGCGCGATCGCACAAAGCCCGTCGGACGCGAGTGCCAACGAGATGCTGCCCGGTGATCTGGAAACGGCGCGCCTGTTCGGGGAACGCGTCGCCGAGGTGGCGGCA
>JAHIQV010000110.1 GCA_018903185.1 Gammaproteobacteria bacterium
AGGCTGAGTGCGGGCATGGCCAGCGCCATGGCGCGGTGGAGGTGGGACGGGCGGAGATCGATCATGGAGAGTCCTGGTTGTTGAAGTCAAAAAAAGGAAAGCGAATGGATGCAGCGACGTGGTCAGCGGCGAACATGCCCGGGCGCGGCGGTACCTCGCTACGGGTAGGCAGCTCCCGCGCAGGGACGGCGCACAGGCGCACGGCGTCACCGTTCATCCGCATCCGGTGGATCGCCCCGCGTGCTGCGCGCACGATCCGTACAGCGGAGCGTCAGTGGCCGGGGGGTGTGGTCAGAGGGGCGTCACGCGGCCACGCCGAGCGGTGCAGCGTTGGCCGCCCAGGCCGTGGCCAGGCGCGCGGGCGCTGCGCTCGACCAGTCGCGCACGGCGCGCACCGGTCCGCGCTTGCGGCTGCGCGGGGGCAGCAGTTGCGCCAGGGCGCGGCAGACGGTTTCGGTCTTGGCGTCCACCAGCAGGGCCACCTCGCGCAGCGCGGGCAGGGCCTCGCGCACCGCATCAGCCTGGCCCATCCGGCCGGCTTCATGAACCGCGCGGTCCAGCCCCATCAGGCCCAGCAGATGGGTCAGACGCTGCTGCACGTTGCCGCTGCGCAGTTGGGCCATGTCCTGGCTGCGGTCCAGTTGCTGCAGCAGGGCCTGCTGCAGCAAGGGTTCGGGCGCGGCATCCGGGCGCACCGGCTCCAGCCGGCAACGCGTGAACGCGCTGGCGCTGAGCTGGTAGGGCTGGCCACACAGGGACTCGGCGCCGATCAGGTCGCCCGGCAGGGCCAGTTGCACCGGCTGGCGGATCGGGCCACTGTCGCGGTCCAGGTGCACGACACCTTCGACCACGCGCCACACAGGACCGGATTCACCGGCGAGAAAAATCGACTGGTTGCTGGCGCAGTCCAGCGCCACGGAAGAGACGGTTGAAGTCATGAAAAGCTCCTGAGACATGCCGGTGGAACCCACCGGCCTCTGAACCAGCGACCCCACTCCTTGGGGTCGCGCGACGGGTTCAGCTCAGCAGCGGGGGCCCGCGTGCGCCGGGGCTGGGCGCGGCCAGGTCGTGTTGGATGGCGGCCAGGTGCCGCGGGGTAGCCCAGGCGCCTTCTGCCGTTGGCAGCACCGGCAGCGTGGGCAACAGGGGCGCAAAACGTTCGGCCGCCAGAGCGCAATGGCCGCAATCGTCCAGGGCGTGCAGCAGGTCGTCGGCACTGAGCGGATCGGCCCCAACCTCCTCGGCCGTCAACTGGACCCATTGCATGCCCTGCGAGGTGCAAAGCTCCACCCAGTCGCCCGCCACCCGCGTGCTGGCCAGCGCACGCGAGACGGCGGGCGCGAGCACGGCCAGCAGCATCGCGGCCAGCAGGCCGCGCGCCAGGGCACGCATCAGACGGGTGGACATGGGTGGCGTTTCAGTCAGCGCAGATGCCGGTCAGCGCAGGCCGTCGAGGTAGAGCTGGCTGATCTGGGCGAACTGCTCGGCGCTCATGATCTTGCGCAGGGCCTTCACACAACGCTCGCGGCCCTTGAAGTGCTCGACCTCGGCCTCGGCGATCTGCTTCATCAGCGCTTCGCGATTCGCGGCGGGCTGGTTGTCCAGGATCGCCATGCGCAGTTCGCCGCGCAGCGTCAGGATCTTTTTCTGCAGCGCCACGCGGCCGGGCATGGCCTGCTTGCGGTAGTCGTCCAGCGCCTGGATCTGCTCGGTCGTGAGCTTGAGGTCGGCCTCGTGCTTCAGGGTCAGCGGCATCAGCTCGACCACGGGGATGGCACCGTCGCCGGGCACCGATTTGGCCGCGACCAGGCCGCTGCCCAGCAACAGCGCCAGCATGAGCGCGGTGCGCCGAAGGATGTGAGACGAATATTTCATACTGAGACTCCAGGTTGAAAGAAAAAGCACATCAATGTTTGTGGTCCATGCCGGGCTTCATGTCGGCGCCCGGCTTCATGGGCATGGCCGCATTGCCACCACCCAGTGCGGTCACGGGTGCCTTGATTTCCTGCGTGAAGCGCTTCTTGGCCTCGTCTTCAAAGACCAGCGTGATGGGCACGCTCTCGCCGCCCTTGAGCTGCTGTTTCAGGTCCATCAGCATCACGTGAAAGCCGCCGGGCTTGAGCTCCATGGTGCGGCCAGCGGCCAGATCCAGACCCGGAACCTGGCGCATCTTCATGACGTCGTTTTCCATCGCCATTTCGTGGATTTCGACCACACCGGCCACAGGTGATTCAGCAGCAACGAGGCGGGCGTTGGCCGAGGGGGTGAGGCGCATGAAGGCGCCCGAGGCCTTTTGCGTGGCCACGGTGCCGCGCACCCAGGCGTCTTCGACCTTGACCGTGGTTTGCGCCCAGGCACCGGCGGTGACGGCGAGCAGCGAAGCGATGAGCAGTTTTTTCATGATGACTCCTGTTGGATTTGCGTTGAGAAAAAGGAAAACGTCAGACCGGCTTTTCGGCCAGCAATTGCCGGATGTCGGCGGTGTAGTCGTCGGCGGTCTGTTCGTGGCGCAGCACCACGCGGATGTGGCCTTCACGGTCGAACAGGTAGCTCAGCGCGGTGTGGTCCATGGTGTAGGTGCTGCCGGTAGGCACCTTCCTGTAATAGACCCGGAATTCGTCGGCCACCGCCTTGATCTGCTCGGGGTTGCCGGTGAGCGCCATGAACGAGGGGTCGAATGCGGCCATGTAGTCGCGCAGCAGCTCGGGCGTGTCGCGCTCCGGGTCCACGGTGACAAAGATCACCTGCAGCTGTGCGGCGTCGGCGCCGAGCTGCTGCTTCACGGCAGCGGCCCGCGTGAGTGCGGTGGGGCACACGTCCGGGCACTGAACGAAGCCAAAGTACAGCATGACCACTTTGCCGCTGTAGTCGGCCAGGGTGCGCGACTGGCCGTTGAAATCGGTCAGTGTGAATCCCCGGCCATAGGGCGCGCCGGTGATGTCGATGCCTTTGAAGGCGGCGGCAGGCGGTTTGCTCAGCGGCTGGTCACAGCCGGGCAGCAGGCCGCCAAGCGCGGCCGCACCCAGCCAGGTGTTGACGCGGCGGCGGGACATCCGCTGCAGCGCCGGAGAAGCAATTCGGACAATGTGAGGCATGTGGCCTCCTGAACGTCATGGAACACACGCAGCACCCGTCAAGGTGCGCAGCCGTGGTGAAGTCAGGAAGCGAGCGGGGGGCCGCGGGCCTGGGGCGCGGCCCAGACTGCGGAAGGCTCTGAGGCGCGAGAAAAAGCCGGCACCGGATCGGCCGGGGCATCCAAAAAGCCCGCAACGTGGGCCACGGGTGGCAGGCCGGCAGCCCCGCCGTGCAGGTTGCACCAAGGGCAATGCTGGGACGCGTCGGACATGGGTTCGTCCATGCCCGCATCGACCGCCCCGGACCCGTCGGCCTTGACCCACAACATGCCGCTGGCGCTGCAGACCTCGACCCAATCGGCGCGGTCCGAAGAGGCCACCATGGCCTGGGCCACGGCCGGCGCCAGCACACCAAACACCATGACCAGCATGGCGAGCCATGAGGTCAGTCGGCGGTGGGCGCGTACGAAATGCATGCCGAGAGTCTATCAGCGACGGGTCAAATGCGCGACCCTGCGGTGTCCGGGTCGCCGATACGATGGGCGCTCGACAAGACCACAACGGAGACTTTCATGCTCACACTCTGCGGCTTCGCGGCCAGCAACTACTACAACAAAGTCAAGCTCGCCCTGCTCGAAAAAGGCGTGCCTTTTGAGGAAGAACTGGCCTGGGTGGGCGAGACCGACCAGGCCGCCAGCCCGCTGGGCAAGGTGCCCTATCTGAAGACCGACGAGGGCACGCTCTGCGAGTCCACCGTGATGCTCGAATACATCGAGGCCAAGTACCCGCAGCAACCGCTGCTGCCCGCCGATCCGTTTGCCGCGGCCAAGGTGCGCGAACTGCTGCGCTACCTGGAACTGCACCTGGAGCTGGTCGCGCGCAACCTCTACCCAGAGGCCTTCTTCGGCGGCAAGATCAGCGACGCGGCCAAGGAAAAAACCGGTCAGCAGCTGGAGAAGAACATCGCGGCCTTCGCCAAGCTGGCGATGTTTTCACCGTTCATCGCAGGCGACAGCTTCACCCTGGCCGATGTGGCTGCTGCCGTGCACCTGCCCCTGGTGAGTGGCGCGACCCGGATCATCTATGGCCGCGACTACCTGGCCGACCTGCCCGTGCGCGACTACCTCAAGCGCCTGGGCGAACGGCCCGCCGTGCAGAAGGTCAACGCCGACCGCAAGACCAACACCGAGCTGATGCTGCAGCGCGTAAAGGGCTGACCGATTCAGTGGTTCGGTGGCGCCAGCCCCAGCATCTGCGCCACCTCGGTGCGCACGTCCTGCGCCCAGGCGCGCCGGTCGCGCCCCTGAAAGAACTGGGGTTCGCCGTAGTGCACCACGGCCTGCAGATCCTGG
>JAHIQV010000111.1 GCA_018903185.1 Gammaproteobacteria bacterium
CACTGGCGGCAATGGCGCATCAGGTTGGCACCGCCCATGCAGGCGTCCTGCACGGCTTTCAGTTCGGAAGCGGTCGGGCCACGCTGGCCGGTGAGGCCGAACACCGTGCCGTGTTCGGCTTCGCTGATGAGCGGCATGATGTTGTGCAGGAAGGCGCCGCGCTTCTTCACTTCGCGGTTCACCTCGATCAGGTGCTCGTCGTTGATGCCGGGGATCAGCACCGAGTTGATCTTGGTGAGCACGCCGCGCGCGGTGAGCATCTCCAGGCCGAGCATCTGGCGCTCGTGCAGGATCTTGGCGGCTTCGTAGCCGGTCACGCGCTTGTGGTTCCAGAAGATCCAGGGGTAGATCTTTTCGCCCACGGCCGGGTCCACCATGTTGATGGTGATGGTCACGTGGTCGACGTTGTATTTGCAGATCTCGTCGACCTGATCCGGCAGCGCCAGGCCGTTGGTGGACAGGCAGAGCTTGATGTCGGGCGCCTGCTCCTGCAGCATGCGGAAGGTGTCAAACGTCTTGGCCGGGTTGGCCAGCGCATCGCCCGGGCCGGCCACGCCGAGCACCGTCATCTGCGGAATCTCGCTGGCCACGGCCACGACTTTTTTCACCGCCTGTTCGGGCGTGAGCTTCTGCGACACCACGCCGGGGCGGCTCTCATTGCTACAGTCGTATTTGCGGTTGCAATAGTTGCACTGGATGTTGCAGGCCGGCGCCACGGCGACGTGCATGCGCGCGTAGTGGTGGTGGGCTTCTTCGGAATAGCAGGGGTGGTTCTTGACCTTGTCCCAGACTTCCTGGGGCATGTCGTCCGGGCCGTCGGAGGTGCCACAGCTGGCTTTGCCCTCACCGCCGGAGGTGCCACAGCCGCCACCGGCGGCGGGCAGTTCGGGCGTGGCGCCCAAGGATTTGATCTGGCCGATGCCGATGTAGGTCTTGGCCGGCAATGAACCACTGGCTGCGCTGGTTTGCATGGGAACCCTTTTCGCGTCCGACACTTGGCCGCATGGGGGGACCTATAGCCAATTCCGTGCCACCAAAAATCTCCTTTCGAATCAATGAACTGGCGTCTTTTGTCGGTTGTCGCAGATGCCACAGGAGCCACATCTTTTTCGGAGAACGCGTCAGGCTTGCGACAAAGACCACACATCGGTTGCATGCCGCTGGCACCGTTCATGGACCTGGGCAAGGCCTGCGGTTGGGAGAAAGATTGAGAGAAGAGAGGAAGTCAACCGCCGGTTCCACACACCCGTTTGCAGACGTGTCGGGTGGCTGCGGCGGGGCGCTGACCCAGGCGGCGTTCACGCAGGCCCAGACGCCTGAAACCACGCATCTGCGCGAGCGCGCAGGCGCCCCGCCGCGGACGCCCGGCGCGTAGCCCTGGTGATCGAACGGCGCCAGATCAAAACAAACAGGAACCGACAAGAAGCCTCAGAACTTCCGCACCTCGATGCCGTGCTTCTGCAAGGCATATCCCATCTGGCGCGGTGAAATCTTCAGCAGCCGCGCCGCCTTGGCCTGCACCCAGCCGCTGCGCTCCATCGCCCAGACCAGGCGCTCGGCTTCGCCCTCGGGCTTGCCATCGGCGACGGCGACCGGAGCGGCGACAACCACAGGCTCGGAAGAAACCTCGGTGGGCGCGGGCAAGGCAGCGTCAGCCCCAGCGGGACCCATGGGGCGCTCCTGGATCGGGATCTCCGTCAGCCGACTCGGCCGCACCGCGTCCTCGCGGTCGATGTGGTGCAGCACCTGCGTCAGGCAGCGGTTGCCCTGGCAAGGAAAGGCCAGATCGGTGATCACATCGCTGTGCGCCATGGTGGCGGTGCGTTCCACGCAGTTCTCGAGCTCGCGCACATTGCCGGGCCAGTAGCAGCTGCTCAACACCCGCATCGCAGCAGGGCTGAACTGGGTGGTGCGCGCGTTCTCCCGGTTGAAACGGTCGAGAAAATGTTTGGCCATGGCCGGAATGTCTTCGCGGCGCTCGCGCAGCGGCGGCAGCTGGATGCTGACCACGTTGATGCGGTAGTACAGGTCGGCGCGGAACTCGCCCGCCTTCACCATGCGCTCCAGATCCCGGTTGGTGGCGAGGATCAGGCGCACATCCACCTTCACCGGCGTCGAACCACCGACACGCTCGAACTCGCGCTCCTGCAACACGCGCAGCAGTTTGGCCTGGAACGAGGCCGAGATGTCACCGATCTCGTCAAGGAACAGGGTGCCGCCGTGCGCCATCTCGAAGCGGCCCTTGCGGCGGGA
>JAHIQV010000112.1 GCA_018903185.1 Gammaproteobacteria bacterium
CACCGAAGGCGGGGGTTTCTCACCGGTGGTGGTGCTGCCGGCCGCCGCCACGCTCCCCGAACCCCTTCCCTTTCAAGCCTGATTGGAGATTCTGATGAAACGTTTTCACGTCCACCTGCACGTCAACGACCTGGACAAGAACATTGGCTTTTATTCCGCCCTGTTCAACCAGCCGCCCACCCGCACCGAAGGCGATTACGCCAAATGGATGCTGGAAGACCCACCCGTGAACTTCGCCATCTCCACGCGCGGCACCAGCACCGGGCTGGACCACCTGGGCTTCCAGGTTTCATCGGCCGACGAACTCGGCGCGCTCAAGGCCCAGGCGCAGGCGGCCGACATGGCCCTGCTCGACGAAGGCGAAACCACCTGTTGCTACGCGCGCAGCGACAAATACTGGATCACCGACCCGCAAGGCGTGGCCTGGGAACAGTTCCACACGCTGGGCAACATCCCCGTGTTCAACGAAGCCGCGGCACCTGCGGCCACAGCGTGCTGCGCACCAGCGCCCGCAGCCTCTTCGGCCAGCGCCTGCTGCAGTCCGGCCGCGGCTCCGGCGTCAGCCACTGGCTGCTGCGGGCGCTGATGGCCTGAATGGCCGCTGTGTGACATCCGACCCGATGTCACACATTCGTCATATGGACGCGGGACAATTCAACGTTTTTTGAAGCGTTCACACCCGATCCGATTCCCGATTTTTCCCCTTCACTGGACCTGTCAACATGAAAGTTGGTATCAACGGCATGGGCCGTATGGGCCGTCTGGCCCTGCGCGCCGCCTTCGGCGCGATCGAACGCGAAGCCATCGACCCGCGCAACGGCAACCGTCTGGACGTCGTGCACCTGAACGAAATCAAGGGCGGGTCTGCCGCCACCGCCCACCTGCTGGCCTTTGACACGGTGCAAGGCAAATGGCGCGCGGACATCGCCGCCGAGGGCAGGGATGCCATCCGCATCAACGAAAGGCGCCTGTCGTTCAGCGAACACGCCACCGCCGACGACATTCCCTGGGGCGACCTGGGCGTGGACCTGGTGCTCGAATGCACCGGCAAGTTCCTCACCCCCGAAACGATCCAGGGCCACCTGGACCGCGGTGCCAAGCGCGTGATCGTGGCGGCGCCGGTGAAGGTCGGCGAGGTGCTGAACATCGTGGTCGGCGTCAACGAGCACCTGTACAACCCGGCACGCGACCGCATCGTGACCGCCGCCAGCTGCACCACCAACTGCCTGGCGCCGGTCGTGAAAGTGGTGCACGAAGCCATTGGCATCAAGCATGGCCAGATCACCACGCTGCACAACCCGACCAACACCAACCTGGTGGTGGACGCACCGCACAAGGACCTGCGCCGCGCGCGCAGCGCCATGGTCAATCTGGCCCCCACGACGACCGGTAGCGCCACCGCCATCGCGCTGATCTACCCCGAACTCAAGGGCAAGCTCAACGGCCACGCGGTGCGTGTGCCGGCGCTCAACGCCTCGCTGACCGACTGCGTGTTCGAACTCAACCACGCGACCACGGCAGAGGAAGTGAACGCCCTGTTCGAAGCCGCCGCCAACGGCCCGCTGGCCGGCATCCTGGGTTACGAATCCCGCCCGCTGGTGAGCGCCGATTACGCGCGCGACACGCGCAGCTCCATCGTCGACGGCCTCTCGACCATGGTGACCGACGGCACGCTGCTCAAGGTCTACGCCTGGTACGACAACGAGATGGGCTACGCCACGCGCATGGTGGACCTGGCCTGTTACCTCGAAGCCCAGGGCATCTGAAGCCATGCCTGCCCAGCCCACCACACCGTTCGGGCTGAGCCTGCCGAAGCCCGCACCATGAGCACCACCGTCTCGTCGGGCGCCAGCAGCGCCACCCGCAACTACGCCATCGTCACCGCCGCCTACTGGGGGTTCACGCTCACCGACGGCGCGCTGCGCATGCTGGTGCTGCTGCACTTCTACCGCCTGGGTTATTCGCCGTTCACGCTGGCCTTCCTGTTCCTGCTCTACGAAGCGGCCGGCGTGCTGGCCAACCTGATCGGCGGCTGGCTGGCCACACGCTACGGCATCCAGCGCATGCTGACCGTGGGCCTGGTCACGCAGATCACAGGATTCACCCTGCTCTCGCTGCTGAACCCGGCCTGGACGGCGGTCATGTCGGTGGCCTGGGTGGTGGTGGCGCAAGGCATCTGCGGCGTGGCGAAGGACCTGACCAAGACCGCCAGCAAGTCGGCCATCAAGATCACCGCCGACCAGGCGAAGAACCAGGGCTCGGGCCAGTTGTTCAAGTGGGTCGCCTGGTTCACCGGCAGCAAGAACGCCATGAAGGGCTTCGGCTTTTTCCTCGGCGGCCTGCTGCTCGATGCGCTGGGCTTCCAGCGCGCGCTCTGGGCCATGGCGGGCTTGCTGGTGCTGGTGCTGGCGGGCGTGGTGGGCTTCGTGCCGCCACTGATGGGCAAGAGCAAGGCGTCCAAATCGGCCAAGGAGCTGTTCGCCAAGAACGCCGGCATCAACGCACTGGCCGCGGCGCGCGTGGCGCTGTTCGGCGCGCGCGACGTGTGGTTCGTGGTCGGCGTGCCGGTGTTCCTGTATTCGCAGGGCTGGACCTTCACCATGGTCGGCGGCTTTCTCGCGCTCTGGACCATCGGCTACGGCCTGGTGCAGGCGCTCGCGCCCAACATCGTCAAGCGCAGCGCCGACGGCCTGAGCGCCGAGGTGCCGGAGGCGCGCTGGTGGTCGCTGGCGCTGGCGCTGATTCCAGTGGGCATCGCCGCGGCCGTGCTGCTGGAAGCGCCGAATTTGCAGTGGTGGGTGGTCGGCGGCCTGGGCCTGTTCGGCTTCGCCTTCGCCGTCAACTCCTCGGTGCACTCCTACCTGATCCTGGCCTACGCCGGCAGCGAGAAAGCGGCCGAAGACGTGGGCTTCTATTACGCCGCCAACGCCCTGGGCCGCTTCTTCGGCACGCTGATGTCGGGCCTGCTCTACCAGTGGGGCGGCCTGCTCTACGCGCTGGTGGGCTCAGCGCTGATGCTGCTGGTGTGCTGGCTGCTGACGCTGGGCTTGCCCACGCGCCTGGCGCTCCACGGATCTCCCTCACCCACGCCCTAGTTCCTGCATTCCTTCCAAAGGACCATCCCATGAACACCCCCAAGGTTTACAACGTGCTGTTCCTGTGCACCGGCAATTCGGCGCGCAGCATCATGGCCGAAGCCATCCTCAACGCGCAGTCGGCGGGCCGGTTCCGCGGCCACAGCGCGGGCAGTCACGCAGTGGGCCGCGTGCACCCGATGGCTATCGATCTGCTGCAGCGCAACCACTACAGGACCGACAGCCTGCGCAGCAAGAACTGGGACGAATTCGCCACGCCGGACGCGCCGGTGATGGACTTCGTGTTCACCGTCTGCGACAAGGCGGCGGCCGAAGTCTGCCCGGTCTGGCCCGGACAACCGATCTCGGCCCACTGGGGCGTGGCCGATCCGGCCGCCGCCACCGGTACCGAAGAGCAGCGCCAGCGCGCCTTCAACGATGCGTTCAGCGTGCTCTCGCGCCGCATCTCGCTCTTCATGTGCCTGCCCATCGAAAAGCTCAGCCGTCTGGCCCTGCAGAAAGAAGTGG
>JAHIQV010000113.1 GCA_018903185.1 Gammaproteobacteria bacterium
AGCAACGCGGCGGCGCCGGTCGCTGCCCACGCAGCGCGGACCGTGGAAGTCGTGTAGGTCATGCCGTGTCCTGGTTCGTCTTCTCAAGGACCCCCATGGCGGGGTCGGCGCATGGCAGCGCCATGGCGAGCGCAATGTCCCACCCGGGGTCGTTCACGTCGGTGCGGTAGCGAACCTCCAGCGGTGTGGCATGTTCCCAACCGGCCTGCCCCGCCATGAAAAAGGGCTGCAACCCTTCGGCTGCAGCCCTTGTTTCATTCAGCAGATCGCGATCAGACGCGGCCATCCGAATACGGCGTCACGCCGTAGTAGTCGTGGATTTCCTTGCTCCAGGTCGCATCGGCCATGTCGGGCCACTGGTCCTTGTCGAAACCGGGCGCGTTTTCCAGCCGGTCTTTTTCGACGTCGAGCACAAAACGCTTGTTGACGGTGTCCAGCGTCAGGGCGCTCCAGGGCACGGCAAACAGCTTGTCGCCCATCCCCAGGAAACCGCCGTACGACAGCACCGCGTAGGCCACGCGGCCGGTGCCCATGTCGAGCATGATTTCCTTGATGTCGCCCAGGTCTTCGTCCTTGCGGTTGTAGACGTCGTTGCCGTCGAGCGTGTTGGCGCCCATCAGTCCGGGGCCGGGACCACCGTCGGTCCGGCTCTTGTACATGCCGTAGGTGTCTTGCTCTTGGTAGTTCATGGGAGTGTCCTTGGTCTCACCAGCAAGGCCATCGGCGGGAGCAGGATGCACCCGCCTGTTGCTGGGCATTCAGAATAGGCAGCGGAAGGGCCGGGGTCTGTGCACCAGCGCACATGCCGCGGCTCACGCTTCCAGCACGCCCTCGACGTACAACATGCGCACCAGCACCATCGCCACCACCATCAGCGGCGATGCGAGGATCACGCCGGGCAGGCCAAACAGCAGACCGAAGATGACCGCCGCCGTGATGCCCAGCACCGGCGGCAGCTCCACCGCCCAGCGCTGCACCAGCGGCATCAGCAGATTGCCTTCGATCTGCTGGATCACCACGCACAGGATCGCCACGTACAGCGCCAGCTCCGGCCCCTGCATGAAGGCCAGCAGCACCGCCAGCACGCCCGACGCGATCGGACCGAAGAACGGGATGAACGCCAGCGCGCCGGCCAACAGGCCCAGCGTCAACGCCAGCGGCAGGCCCAGCAAGGCCAGGCCGATGGCCGTGGACGTGCCCACGAACAGCATCGAGATGCCCTGACCGAGCAGCCAGCGCGACAGCGCGTGTCCGCTGGCGAGCAGCGCCTCGTCCACACGGCCGCGGTAGGTCGGCGGCACCAGCCGCAACAGGCCTTCGCGGTAAAGCACCGGGTCGGCCGCGAGGTACACCCCCACCACCAGCACCAGGCCGATGCCGCCCACGGCACTCAGGGCCTGGGTCGCCGCCACGGCCACGCTGGCCCAGGGCACATCGTCCGCGTTCGTGCCGCGCCACACCTTCCACAGCGCTTCACCGATGGTGCGTTCGCGGGCCCAGCTGATCAGCGTGGACAGCGCCTTGGGCAGCTTGCGGGCCAGGTCGTCGAACTGCGCCACCAGGCGGTCACCCACCAGCCAGGAACCGAGCACGATCACCACCACCGCCAGCGCAACCGCCAGCGCAACCGCCAGCCGCGGCGACAGGTGCAGGAAGCGCCCCAGCGGCTGGGCCAGGGCGTGCAGGGCCACCGCGACGATGACCGCCCCGAAGAGCATCAGCAACAGGTCCGACAGGCGGAACGCCAGCAGCACCAGCACGCCCAGAAACAGAACCAGGGCCATGGGCCGGATGTAGCCCATGCGCACCGGTGTGGTCGGCGTCAGCGCTGGAAGAGGGATGTCGGTGCGTGTGTTCATGGGCGCGTTTTCTGAAAGGGCAAACGGGGTCTTGCCGCAGTCTGCATCGTCCACCGGCGGCTGTCTGTCTGCCAGCGCACCCAGCGCCCGAGATCGTGGCGCCGAAACCCGATCAGCCGCGGCTGTAGGCCAGGCCCGAGGCCACACCGCCAAACAGGTCGCCCACCACCAGTTCCACGCCCGCAAACTCGGCCTGCAGCGCCTGCTGGAACGGGCGCAGGGCGGAAGATCCGCCGGTCAGGTAGATCGCGTCCAGGGCACCATCGGTCAGCCCCGCGCGCTGCACACACTCGCGCGCGCAGGCCACCGTGCGCGCCAGCAGGGCCGCCAGGTGATCGCGCATGTCGGCCGGCGTGAGCGACGCCTCCAGCCCGGTTTCGACAAAGGACAGGTCGACCTCCGATGCCGCGTCTTCCTGCGAACAGCGGATCTTGGCCAGCTCCACCTCGTGGGCGATGCGGTGGCCGTCGTGGTGCCTGAGCACCTTCATGAGCCGCTCGTGCAGCCGCGTGTCGGTGTAGTTGACGCGCAGCGACTGCGCCTGGCTCATCGCCCGGGGCAGGTACAGCCACTGGATCAGGTGCCAGGTGGAGAGGTCAAAAAAGATCCGGCTCGGCACCTCGCGCTGCTGCGGCCCCAGGTGGCGGTGGCCCAGCAGCGGCATCACCCGTTCCAGGCTGAGCTTCTGGTCAAAGTCGGTGCCGCCGATGTGCACGCCGGTCGTGGCCAGCACGTCGCCACTGCGGTCGGCCCGCGCCATGCGGTCCGGCCCCAGCCGCACGACGGTGAAGTCCGAGGTGCCGCCGCCCAGGTCGACCACCAGCACCGTGGCCTCGCGTGTCAGCCGCCGTTCGTAGTCCAGCGCGGCGGCGATCGGCTCCAGCTGAAACGACACCTCGTCAAAGCCGACCGACATCGCCGCCTCCTGCAGCGAGCGCTGGGCCAGGGCATCGCGCTCGGGGTCGTCGTCGACAAAATGCACCGGCCGGCCCATCACCACGCGCGAGGGCGCCTCGCCCAGCGCCCGGTCGGCGCGGTCGCGGAGCTCGGAGAGGAACGTGGCCACGATGTCCTGGAAGCTGATCTGCTGGTGGTTGACCTCGGTCTTCTCCTGCAGCAGCGGGCTGCCCAGCAGGCTCTTG
>JAHIQV010000114.1 GCA_018903185.1 Gammaproteobacteria bacterium
CACGCGCAGGCGGCCGTGGGCATGCACGACCTGGTAGTTCCAGGTCGGCACGTGGCGGTGGTGCTCGGGTTTGCTGGGGTACCAGTTGGGCGAGATGTAGGCCTCGCTGGACTGGAAGATCACGAGCACGTCCGCACCGTCGGCCGGCACTTCGCGCCAGACCGGGTTGGCGCGTGCGACGTGGGCGCGCAGCGTGCCCTGCGGGCCGGTGGCCTCGTCGAGCTCGAACGGGATGTGGTTGGCGTCCAGTCCGTTGGGGCCTTGCGTGATGAGCGCGCCCAGCGGGTGTTCGCGCAGCACACGCTGCAGTTCGCCGGGGCGGTGTTCTTCGAAGTGGGTGGGGAGGTACATGGTTTCGGCGAGGAGGTTGCGTGAATCTTTCTACCAGATCGGCCATGACCGCGTCCGCCCCGCGCCACCCGGCCCGGCGGCGTGCCGCGGGAGCCTTGGTGGCGGTCCGGCAGGAAGGGCACATGGTACGGCGGCAGCTACATGGGCTGACCTCAGACGCTCTGCAGCGCATGGCGCACCAGCAGCGCCGCCAGCAACCACATGGTCCCGCCGATCAGGCCGTCGAGCACCTGCCAGGCGCGGGGCCTGGCGAACAGCGGCGCCAGCCAGCGCGCGCCAAATCCCAGGGCGCTGAACCAGCCCAGGCTGGCCATGCTGGATCCGGCGATGAACCAGCCTTGCAGGCCGGCGGGTTGTTGGGCGCCGATGCTGCCCACCAGCAGCACCGTGTCCAGGTACACATGGGGGTTGAGCAGGGTGAAGGCGGCGGCCTGCGCCAGCGCGGCGGCGTGGCTCAGGCCTGCGCCATCCTGCGAGGCGGTGAGCCGATTCGCACGGCGCGCACGCTGCAGCGCCTGCCAGCCGTACCAGGCCAGAAACGCCGCGCCGGCCAGCGCCATGGCCCGGGCCACACCGGGGTGCTTGCCCAGCGCCTGCGCCATGCCCAGCACCCCGGCGGTGATGAGCACGGCGTCGGCCAGCGCGCAGAACAGCACCACACTGCCCACGTGCTCCCGCCGCAGCCCCTGGCGCAGCACAAACGCGTTTTGTGCACCGATGGCGACGATGAGCCCCAGGCCCAGGACCAGGCCCTGCAGGAAGACCGGGAACACCAGCGAAGCGGAAACAGGAAACGACGTCATGCGCCGAGAGTGCCCGTGGAATGGAATGAAGGCAAACTGTCTTTTCTTCTTCCGATGGAGAAAAACTGCATTCATGCAGGGACCATGCCGCCCTCGATGCCCTGGCCGCTGTGACGGGCACCGCCCGCCCCGCCAGTGGCTGCAACAGCCAGCCGCTGGGCGCCATGCGCTACATCGCGGCGGCCCGCCCGGGGTTCATCAGGGCGCACCAGCTCAAGCGGGTCGAGCAGTTGCTTGAGCTGCCGCTGATCCAGAGCAATGTGGGCGTGGTGCCGTGGTCGGACGGGTTCGGCCGCCTCACGAAGCTGCGCGTGCCCGGCCGCTTTGCCTTGCGGTTCGAGCGGGCACAGATGTCACTCGACGCTTGCCAACACCGCCTCGCCACGGCCCCATGATCCCCACACATGTGGATCTGCAGAAACGGGTTGTTGGCGGGGCTGCGTCGCCTGGCCCGTTCACAGCACGCTGAAGTCGATCACGATCACGCCTGGCTCGCGCTGCCGGTAAGCCACGCCGATGCGGTCGCCGTAGCGCTGCGCGATTTGCGACAGCAGCGGCAGGGGGTCGTGGTCGTTGGCGAATCGCATGGTCTCGCCCGGCTGCAGGCTGTCCAGCGCGCCGAAGATGGCGGCGTGCCGGAATCGTTTGGCCACGCCGCGGGCGTCGAACGGATAGATGGCGTCGGGTGACAGGTGTGTGTGAGCTTGTGACATGGCGGTTCCTTGGTTGGACGGTGGAGGGACCCGGCGCAAGGCGCCAGGCGTCAGGCGGTGGGGGAGGTTTTGGCCTTGCTGGGGGGCGGGCGAAGGCTGCGGGGCGCCACCACCGGCGCCAGCCCCGGTGACATGGCGCGCCCCTTGGCCGGCGCCGACACGGGCTCGACCATGTCGGCCAGCGTCATGCCGTCGAGTTCCTTGAAGTAGGCCCCCAGCGCGGCATTGAACAGGCCTTTCAGGCGGCAGGTCGGCGACAGCGTGCACTGATTGAAGTCAGGATCGAAACACTCGACCAGGCGGAAATCGGTCTCCGAGGCACGCACCACGTCCCCGATGCGCAGCTGGGCCGGGTCTTTCAGCAGGCGCAGTCCGCCGCCGCGGCCACGCGTGGTTTCCAGCACGCCCTGGCGGCCGAGGTCGGTGACGATCTTCATCAGGTGGTTCCTGGACACCCCATGGTGTTCGGCCAGTTCGCTGATGGTCACCATCTGGTGCGGGCGGGCCGCGCAGTACATCAGCACGCGCAAGGTGTAGTCGGTGTACTCGGCAAGTCGCATGGATACCCCTAAAGAGGCACTCAGTATATTTCTTTAAAGGCGGTTTGGGTATAAGATTCATCTCACATACTTCTTATGAGGTCTTCGCAGCGACCCGACCGTCCCTGCCACGCCCACCACACCATGGCTCTCCCCACCTTGCACGCCTCGCCGCACCAGCCCACCGCTGCGCCACAGCCCCCGGGCTGGCCGCTGCTGAGGCTGGGATTCCGGCCCTTTTACCTGGGGGCTGCGGCGTTCGCGCTGCTGTCGATTCCCCTGTGGGTGGCACTGTTCCTGGGCCAGTGGAACCTCACGATGGCACTGCCACCGCTGCTGTGGCATGCGCACGAAATGCTGTTCGGCTTTGCGATTGCGGTCATCCTGGGCTTCTTGCTGACCGCGGTCAAAGCCTGGACGGGGCTGGTCACACCGCGCGGCGCCTTTCTGGGGGCCCTGGCCCTGTTGTGGCTGGCGGCCCGGGTGGCCGCCGTGACCGGGCCCTACGCTGTCTACGCCGTGCTGGACCTGGCGCTGCTGCCCCTGGTGGCGGCGGTGCTGACCCAAGTGTTGCTGCGCGGACGCAACCGGCGCAACCTGCCGCTGGCGGGCATGTTGA
>JAHIQV010000115.1 GCA_018903185.1 Gammaproteobacteria bacterium
CACCCAGCAGCTGGCATTCAAAGGCAGCGGCTGACCACCCCAGCGGTGCAGCTGTTCCAGCGCGTCGTGCTGACCCAGCGAGAACACGAGCGTGGCTTCGGCCGGTGCCACCGGCAGCACCTTGAGCGAAATGTCGGTGAGGATGCCCAGCGTGCCCATCGAGCCGGCCAGAACACGGCTGACGTCGTAACCCGCCACGTTTTTCATCACCTGGCCACCGAAGGTGAGCCACTCGCCCCGGCCGTCAATGAACTGCACGCCGAGCACGTAGTCGCGCACACCGCCGGCGCTGGCGCGCGCCGGGCCGGCCAGCCCGGCGGCGACCGCGCCACCGATGGTGGACGCGGAGCCAAAGCGCGGAGGTTCAAACGGCAGGCACTGGCCCTGTTCGGCGAGCGCCGCTTCCAGCTCGATCAGCGGCGTGCCGGCCCGCACCGTCACCACCAGCTCGCTCGGCTCGTGGCTCACGATGCCGGCCCACCCGGTGGTGGACAGGGTCTCACCCGCGACGGGCTGACCGTAAAAGGCCTTGGTGTCGCCACCGATGATGCGCAGGGACCGGCGCGCAGACGCGGCGGCGCGCACCTGGTCGATCAACTGGCGGGGGGATTCGGTGGGGCTGTAACTCATGGCCGCCATCGTAGCGGCCACACCGATGCGGGTTTTGAATTTTTTGCACGCGGCGCTGCAAATGCAGCGCAAGGGCCCGGCAGGGCGACTACCGCGTGTACCCGAGGCACATGCCCGCATTGGGCCGGCCCTTGCACTCGCGTTTGAGGCGTTTTTCCCGCGCCGCGGGTTTCTCGCTGGAGGGCGCGTCGACGAAGGTGACCTTGCTCGGGGGCTTCTGGCCACCAGAACTCCCTGGGGCCTGGCCCGTCGCGGCGATCGCGATGGGCGTGATCGCCGTCAATGCAAAAACGAACGATCCGGTCGCGATCCGACCGGTCCACCCGCGTGACAGTGCCTGGGACATGGTTTCCTCCTGATGTTGTGGTGTCCTGCCACGATGATACGGAGCAAAACGAAAAAAACCCCGTGTGCCTTGCGGCAGCACGGGGTCAACATCCAAAGGAGACTCTGGGTTGCAACGCGGTGGCGACGGTCGGTGAACCTTGGTCGCGCGCCGCGCTGGAACCGTTCAGCGGTTGTAGGCGGTTTCGCCGTGGGACGTGATGTCCAGACCTTCGCGTTCGGCTTCTTCCGAGACGCGCAGACCCATGATCAGGTCAACAATCTTGTAGGCGATGAAGGCCACGACGCTGGACCACACGATGGTGATGACCACGCCTTCGGCCTGGATCAGCAGCTGGCTGGCGATGGAGTAGTCGTCGCCCTTGACGCCGCCGAGCGAGCCGGCCGAGAACACGCCGGTCAGCAAGGCACCGACGATGCCGCCGACGCCGTGCACACCGAACACGTCGAGCGAGTCGTCCGCGCCCAGCATCTTCTTGAGGCTCGAGACGCCCCACAGGCACAGGAAGCCAGCCACCAGGCCGATGACGATGGCACCCATGGGGCCCACGGTTCCGCAAGCCGGGGTGATGGCGACCAGACCCGCGACCGCACCGGACGCAGCGCCCAGCATGGAGGCCTTGCCCTTGCCCAGCGTCTCACCCACACACCAGGCCAGCACGGCGGCGGCGGTGGCGAACAGGGTGTTGATGAAGGCGAGCGTGGTGCCGCCGTTGGCTTCCAGGTTGGAGCCGGCGTTGAAGCCGAACCAGCCCACCCACAGCAGCGAGGCACCGACCATGGTCAGCGTCAGGCTGTGAGGCGCCATCGATTCCTTGCCGTAGCCGATGCGCTTGCCCAGCACGTAGGCACCGACCAGACCGGCCATGGCGGCGTTGATGTGCACCACGGTGCCGCCGGCGAAGTCCAGCGCGCCCTTGTCGAACAGGTAGCCACCTGTACCCCAGACCATGTGGGCGATCGGGATGTAGCTGAACGTGAACCAGATGGCGCAGAACAGCAGCACGGCGCCGAACTTGATGCGCTCGGCGAACGAGCCCACGATCAGCGCGCAGGTGATGCCGGCAAAGGTGCACTGGAAGGCGATGAAGATGTACTCGGGGATCATCACGCCAGCGGTGAACGTGGCGGCGAGCGAGTCGGGCGTGATGCCCTTCAGGAACACCTTGTCGAGGTTGCCGAAGATCAGGCCCTCACCACCGAACGCCAGGCTGTAACCGTAGACGGCCCACAGCACGGCGATCAGCGAGAAGACGACCATCACCTGCATCAGCACCGACAGCATGTTCTTGCTGCGCACCAGGCCGCCGTAGAACAGGGCCAGGCCGGGCACGACCATCAGCAGCACGAGGATGGTGGAGATCATCATCCAGGTCACGTCGCCCTTGTCGACGGTTTCCTTGACGGCCTCTTCAGCGGGTGCCGCTTCAGCAGCAGCAGCAGGGGCTTCAACAGCCGGTGCCTCGGCAGCGGGTGCTGCGACCGGCGCGTCGGCCGCGGGTGCCGCATCGGCAGCCGGTGCTGCGACAGCGGCCGGCGCTTCGGTCGTGGTCTGGGCCACGGCGTTCAGGCCACCAAAAGCCAGTCCAACGCCCAACAACAGGGTTGCAAGTAGTTTTTTCATGTTGATGATCTTTCTTGTGCAGGGCGTTGATCAGAGCGCTTCTTTGCCGGTTTCACCGGTGCGGATGCGAACCACCTGTTCGAGGTCGGTGACGAAAATCTTGCCGTCGCCGATCTTGCCGGTGCGTGCGGCGCCTTCGATGGCTTCGATCACGCGGTCCACGAGGCCGTCGTCCACGGCGGCTTCGATCTTCACTTTGGGCAGAAAGTCGACCACGTACTCCGCGCCGCGGTACAGCTCGGTGTGGCCCTTCTGGCGGCCGAAGCCCTTGACTTCGGTGACGGTGATGCCTTGCACGCCCATGCTGGAAAGCGCTTCGCGCACTTCGTCCAGCTTGAACGGCTTGATGATGGCTGAAACCATTTTCATGCTGTGATTCCTCTTCTAGTACGTGGTGCTCACGCCGTGAGGCATGCACCGGGGCTGACACGGGCAGTGCTGGCCACGAGGGCTGACACCACTTTGGATGCGGACTGTTTCATGGCAGCGCCATGGTCTTGATTCAATCGCTTACACCCCCAAGCACGGACCGTGCCAACCGCGTTCCGATCGGATCGGGCCGAGGCGCCCCGCGCTGTCGTGAAAACACCGCGCAACGCCAGCGTGGTGGCCGGCGGATCGGCGGCCTGTGCCATGATGGGCGCGCTCGTGCCGACTGGGGTGGCTGTCACCACCGAACCCAGGCACCAAATTTGTGCATCGAAGTTCCAACGCCCGGAGAGGCGCTTCAGGACTGCCGTGCACCGAAACAGGGAGGAAATTCAGATGAGTCTGTCATTGGTGCACAGCCGTGCGCTGCTGGGCCTGGAAGCGCGTCCGGTGCAGGTGGAAGTCCACCTCGCCAACGGCCTGCCCAGCTTCACGCTGGTGGGTCTGGCCGACACGGAGGTCAAGGAAGCGCGCGAGCGCGTGCGTTCGGCCATCGCCAACGCCGGGCTCGAATTCCCCAGCAACAAGCGCATCACCGTCAACCTCGCCCCGGCCGATCTGCCCAAGGACTCGGGCCGCTTCGACCTGCCGATCGCGCTCGGCATCCTCGCCGCCAACGGGCAGATCAACGCCGCCCGGCTGGCGGGCTGGGAATTCGCGGGCGAACTCTCGCTGGGCGGCGAACTGCGCCCGGTCCGCGGCGCCCTGGCGATGAGCCTGGCGCTGCACCGCGACGCCAACGCCGCCACGGCAGCGCCGTCCAGATTGGTGCTGCCGCCCGGCAGCGCCGAAGAAGCCGCGCTGGTGCCGCAGGCAAAGGTGTACCGCGCCCGCCACCTGCTGGACGTGGTGGCGCAGTTCCTGCCCGATGGCGCCGCGGGCGGCGAGGCACCCCCCGACGACGGCGGCTGGGTGCGCCTGGCCGCGACGCAGATCGGTCAGACCGTGGCCTACGCCGATCTCGCCGAAGTGAAGGGCCAGGCCGCGGCCAAACGCGCGCTGGAGATCGCGGCGGCCGGCGGACACAGCGTCCTGATGGTCGGGCCGCCCGGCTCGGGCAAGAGCATGCTGGCCCAGCGCTTCGCCGGCCTGCTGCCGCCGATGAGCGCGTCGGAAGCGCTCGAATCCGCCGCGGTGGCCTCACTCGCCGGGCGTTTTCGTCTGGACCACTGGGGGCAGCGCCCCACCTGCGCACCGCACCACACGGCGAGCGCCGTGGCGCTGGTGGGCGGGGGTTCGCCACCGCGGCCGGGTGAAATCTCGCTCGCGCACCACGGGGTGCTCTTCCTCGATGAACTGCCCGAATACCCCCGGGCCGCTCTGGAGGCGCTGCGCGAACCGCTGGAAAGCGGCCACATCCGCATCTCGCGCGCGGCCATGCAGAGCGAGTTCCCGGCGCGTTTCCAGCTGGTCGCCGCGATGAACCCGTGTCCCTGCGGCTTTCTGGGCCATCCCACCCGCGCCTGCCGCGACACGCCCGACCAGATCGCGCGCTACCAGGGCAAGCTCAGCGGCCCGTTGCTGGACCGCATCGATCTGCACGTCGAGGTGCCCGCCCTGCCGCCGAACGATCTCCTGCACGGCGTGGCCGGCGAACCGAGCGACGCGGTGCGCGAGCGCGTGGTGGCTGCGCGCGAGCGCGCCCAGGTCCGGCAGGGTTGCACCAACCAGGCGCTGGCCGGCCAGGCACTGGACCAGCACATCCTGGCCGATGCCGCGGCCCTCAAGTTCCTCAACACCGCCGCTGCCCGCCTGGGCTGGAGCGCGCGCAGCACCCACCGCGCGCTGCGCGTGGCGCGCACCATCGCCGACCTCGCCGAGGCGGACACGGTGGGTGTGGGGCATGTCGCCGAGGCGGTGCAATACCGGCGGGCACTGCGGCAGGGAAGCTGAGCCCCGCCCGCTACAGTCGGGGCCATGGACGCACCCGACACCGCCCTTCTCGACACCCTGAACGCCCGCCACGGGCTGCCCGGCCAGCTGCGGTTTGTCGCCGGGCCTGGTGGCCTGCCTTTCGCACACATCCACAACGCGCACGCCGAAGCACAGGTGTCGGTCTATGGCGGCCAGGTGTTGCGGTTCCGGCCGCGCGGTGCCGTCAGCGACCTGCTGTTCGTGAGCCCACAGGCCACGTACCAGACCGGCAAGGCGATCCGGGGCGGCGTGCCGGTGTGCTGGCCCTGGTTCGGCGCCGACCCGCAAGCGCTGGGGCGACCCAACCACGGTCTGGCGCGCACGCGCCTGTGGTCGGTGGCCAGCACGGCGGCGCTGCCGGATGGCGCCACCCGCCTCACCCTGGCGCTGACGGACACACCCGACACACGCGCCGTCTGGCCCCACGCCTTTGAGCTGACACTGGAGATCACGGTGGGCGCCGCGCTGCGGCTATCGCTGGGCACGCGCAACACGGGCGAGGCACCCTTCGCCATCACGCAGGCGCTGCACACCTACCTCGCCGTGAGCGATGTGGCGCAAACCACCGTGAACGGGCTCGACGGCTGCCGCTACCTGGACAAGGCCGCCGGCGCCCACGGCGCGATCACACAGCAGCAAGGCGCGGTGCGCTTCGCGGGCGAAGTGGACCGCATCTACACCGGTGCACCCGCCGAACTGGACATCGTGGATGGCGCTTCAGGCCACACGCTGCGCATCAGCGCCGAGGGCAGCCGCACCGCCGTGGTGTGGAACCCGGGGGCGGCGCTGGCGGCCGGCATGGCCGACCTGGCAGGCGACGACCACCGGCGCTTCGTCTGCGTGGAAACCGCCAACGCGGCGGACGAGGTGGTGACGCTGCCGCCCAGCGGCGAGCACCGGCTGGTGGCCGAGATGTTCACTGTGCCGACGCGCTTCGGCGGGCCTCTTCCATCTCACGGAACCTGACGCAGGTCGGGTCGCGGGCAAACGACGCTTTGCCGCACTCGCGCAGGCGACACAGGTCCCGGGTGAAAAAGTTGCTGCTGCTGGCGCAGGCGAGTTCCACCGTGGCGGCCGGCGCCGCGGGTGGCGCGGCGGCTCCGGTTGTTGCCACCGCTGGCGTCGCCGCCGAGGGCTGTGGCGGCGATGCCGCTGTGGGCGCCGCCGGGGCGGCCGAAGCCGCTGCCGTGGCCGCCGCCGTGGCTTCGGCGCGGCGCCTGGCCAGCTCGGCGCGCCGGTGCTGCTCCGCCACCGCGGCCGCGCGCTGTTGCTCCAGCGCGGCGGTGCGTGCCCGGTCCTCGCGCTCCAGGCGTTCCAGCGACAGCCGCAGGCGTTCGGCCTCCGAGAGGTGCGCCGCGTCGCCGGGCGCCGGTAAGGTGTCGGCGAGGTCCACCGTGACGAACCCTGCGGGGGCTGCCTGGGTCTGTGCCGGGGCCAGCGCCGCAGGTAAGTTCGCTGACGCGGGAGCGGTGGCCTCGGGCGTGGCGGCCCGCGATGCCGGCTCGCTGGTGTGGCTCAGCTTCCACCAGGTGCCGACGCCCGCGAGCACCAGCACCAGCCCCCAGAGCACCACCTTCCGTTTCGCGGCACCCGCGGCCGGCAACGCCGGCATCGAACGGTGCGACGCAGAAGCGGGCAACAGGTGCACGCCGCAAGCCTGGCAAAACCGGGCACCGGCCGGGTTGTTCGTCTGACAGGCCGGGCAGACGGGCTTCGATGGCAGGGGGCGCGTGTGAGCCGCATGGGGCACGGCAACCGGTGCCAGGGGCGCAGTGCATCCCCGGCAAAACCTTGCCCTGTCCCGGTTTTCCGCGCCACACGCCTGACACACCACCATGGTTCATCCACCCGCTGAAGCTCAGGGCGCTTTCTAGCACGGCGTGCGACAGGTGCACAACCGCCGGCGTGCCAGCGGGTGAATCACTGGCGCGGGCGGTTGGTCGGCGCCCGGAACAGGCGCCTGGGCGGGGTGCTCAGAGGTTGGTGCCGAGCCAGCGCCTGAGCTCGCCCTCGGCCACGCCGCTGCGCTGCGCCAGGTCCCGCACCTGGTCTTCGCCGAGCTTGCCGACGTTGAAGTAGGTGCTGTCGGGGTGGCTCAGGTAGAAGCCGCTGACGCTGGCGGCGGGCGTCATGGCCAGGCTTTCGGTCAGGGCCATGCCGATCTCGTCGGCCTGCAGCAGCGCGAACATCGCGCGCTTGACCGAGTGGTCCGGGCAGGCCGGGTAACCGGGCGCGGGGCGGATGCCCTGGTACTTCTCCTTGATCAGGTCTTCGCTACCGAGCGCTTCATCGGCCGCGTAGCCCCAGAGGTCGGTGCGCACGCGGTGGTGCAGGCACTCGGCGAAGGACTCTGCCAGGCGGTCGGCCAG
>JAHIQV010000116.1 GCA_018903185.1 Gammaproteobacteria bacterium
CTGAAACGCGCCGACGGCCTCTGGGCCTACCAGCTCGCCGTGGTGGTGGACGACGCCGCGCAGGGCATCACCCATGTGGTGCGCGGCGAAGACCTCGCCGACAACACCCCGCGCCAGATCGCGCTGCAGCAGGCCCTGGGCCTGCCCCTGCCGGCTTACCTGCACACCCCGCTGGTGCTGGGCACCAACGGTGAAAAGCTCAGCAAACAGAACGGGGCCCAGGCGCTGGACCTGAGCGAACCGTTGGTGGCGCTGCACCGCGCTGCCGCGACGCTGGGTCTGCCGGCCGCTCCGGGATCGGTGCCCGAAGCCCTCGCCTCCTGGGTTGCGCAGTGGAAGGACGCTCAGCCTCTCAGCCTTTGCGCCCACCCATGACCAGCACCAGGCCACCCACCACGATGGCGCCCAGGCCTGCCCACAGCGGCACGTTGACCGTCTTCTTCTCTTTCACGGTCAACTCGAGCGGCCCCAGCTTCACCGCAGTGCTGTCCTGCGTGTAGCTGAAGCCGCCGTAGATCAGGGCCAGCGCGCCGCCGGCGATCAGGACGAGTGCGATGAGTTTGGTGGCGTTCATGGGGATTCTCTGAAAAGGTTGTGGAAACAGTCACCCCCATTCTGCCCCCGAAGGGCGAACACAGCACACGCGGCGTGACAGACCCGGGCTTCTACAATCTGACACCCCTCTCGCGCCGCACCATGAACCCCGACATCCCCGACACCCCCACAGCCGACCCAGCACCCCACCCGTCCGGCGCACCACAGCCCGATGGCGTGCCCTTCATGCGTGTGATCAAGAGCTATGTGCTGCGCGCCGGGCGCACCGGCCCGGGTCAGGCCCGCGCCTACGAACAGTTCGGGCCGCGCTTCCTGCTGGACTACGACGCCAGCCAGACCCTGGACGCCACGGCGGCCTTCGGCCGCAAGGCGCCGCTGATCATGGAGATCGGCTTCGGCATGGGCGGCGCCACGGCGCACATCGCCACCGTGCGCCCGGACGACAACTTCCTCTGCTGCGAAGTACACGAACCCGGCGTGGGCGCGCTGCTCAAGCTCGTCGGAGAACAAGGCCTCCAGAACATCCGCATCTTCCGCCACGACGCGGTCGAGGTGCTCGACCACATGCTGCCCGAACAAAGCCTGGACGGCGTGCACATCTTCTTCCCCGATCCCTGGCACAAGACGCGGCACCACAAGCGCCGCCTGATCCAGACCCCTTTCGTGAACCGCCTGGCGCGGCATCTGAAACCGGGTGGCTACCTGCACCTGGCGACCGACTGGGAACCGTATGCGCAACAGATGCTGGAAGTGCTGAGCGCCGAACCCCTGCTGAAGAACACGGCCGCGGCCGGCAGCGACGGCTACGTGCCCAAGCCCGGCTACCGGCCCTTGACCAAATTCGAGAACCGCGGCATCCAGCTCGGCCACGGGGTGTGGGATCTGGTGTTCGTGCGCACCTGAGGGCTGCGAACGCTCAGTCGCCTTCCGGTTCGTCCGTGTCCAGCGCCGCGTCGGCGCCGACACCAATGAGCTTGCCGCCGATGCGGGCCGTGCCCACCGCCGCGTCCACCGCCAGACCCGCGACCCCCACCACGGCGGAGGCAGCCACATCCACCACGGCCACCACCGCGCAACCGCTCAGCAGCAGGCCGACCAAACCGAGCGCCAGCGCCAGGCGAACACGGTCGGCGCGGCGACGGATGTGGGTGTTTGAAAGGGAGACGGAGTCGGTCACGGCGGGGTCCTGTGATGAAGGCGCAGAGAATACCCGGATTTCCCTTCCACACACTTCACCGCCGTGGCCCGATCTTCCAGAAACCCGCACATCTCCGCCCGCGACGGCGTGTCGCCCAGTTGCGTCGCGCTGCCAGGACTCAAGGCCGGTGACCAGCGCTGGCCCGGCGTGATCGATTTTCTGGACCAGCGCCTGCCCACAGTGGGCCGCAAGGTGTGGGCAGAGCGGCTGGCCAAGGGTGCTGTACTCGATGAAACAGGCCAGGCCGTGCCACCCGACGCGCCCTACCGCGGCAACACGCGGCTCTACTACTACCGCGCGCTGCCGGACGAAAAGGTGGTGCCGTTTGAAGCCACGGTGATCTACCAGGACGCGCACCTGGTGGTGGCCGACAAACCGCACTTTCTGCCCGTGACGCCGGGTGGGCGCTATGTGCAGCAGACCTTGCTGGTGCGCCTGCAACGCCAGCTGGGACTGCCCCGGCTGGCACCGCTGCACCGCATCGACCGCGAAACCGCCGGGCTGGTGCTGTTGGCCGTGAACCCGGCCGAGCGTGGGGCCTACCACGCGCTCTTCAGCGGGCGAACCATGCACAAAACCTACGAGGCCATCGCGCCGGCCACCGACGCATTGAGCTGGCCGCACACGCGCCGCAGCCGCCTCGTGGAGCATCCGACCGATTTTTACCGCATGAACGAGGTGGCTGGCGAGCCGAACAGCGAGACGCGCATCGGTGTGCTGGAGCGGCTCGGTGACTGGGCGCGGTACGCGCTGGAACCCGTCACCGGCAAGCGCCACCAGTTGCGGGTGCACATGAACGGACTCGGCCTGCCCATCGTGGGCGACCAGCTCTACCCGACCGTGCGGCACGGGCCAGACGAAGAGGAAGATTTTTCTGAGCCGCTGCGTCTGCTGGCCAAGGGTATGGCCTTCACCGACCCGGTGACCGGCGAGGCGCGGCGGTTTGAGAGCGGGCTGAGCCTGGACTGGCCAGACACATAGCCCCCAAGCGTGCTCCCGCCGTCGGCGGGACCCCGGGGCTCCACCGCTGCGCGGGTCGCTGCCCCCCGTGGGGGCTGTTTCGCCTTGGGGCGGCCCGGCGGCGAAACCCTGGGTTACAGGCGCTCGGCCACCCAGGCCTGCACCGAAGCCAGCGCCTTCGGCAAACCCGACGCGTCGGTGCCACCGGCCATGGCCATGTCGGGCTTGCCGCCGCCCTTGCCGCCCACCTGCTGGGCCACAAAGTTCACCAGCTCGCCGGCCTTGACCTTGGCCATCACGTCGGCCGTCACGCCCGCAGCGATCTGTACCTTGCCGCCGTCCACCGCAGCCAGCACGATGGCGGCGGATTTCAGCTTGTCCTTCAGCTTGTCCATGGTCTCGCGCAGGCCCTTGGCGTCTGCGCCGGCCAGCACCGCCGACAGCACCTGGATGCCCTTGACCTCCACCGCCTGGTTCACCAGCTCGTCGCCCTGCGCCGAGGCCAGACGGCTCTTGAGCGCGTTCATGTCCTTTTCCAGATCGCGCATCTGGTCCAGCAGCGCACCCACGCGCGCGGGCACCTCGCCGGGCGTGACCTTGAGCGTGCCGGCCACGCCGCCGAGCGTGGCTTCCATGCCCTGCACATAGCTCAGCGCGTTCAGGCCCGTCACCGCTTCCACCCGGCGCACGCCAGCGGCCACGCCGCCTTCCGCGGTGATGGTGAAGAAGCCGATGTCGCCCGTGGCCTTGACGTGTGTACCGCCGCAGAGTTCGCGGCTGGAGCCGATGTCGAGCACACGCACCGACTCGCCGTATTTCTCGCCGAACAGCATCATGGCGCCGGTCTTCTGCGCCGATTCGATGTCCATCACGCGCGCCTGCGTCGCCGCGTTGGCCACGATCTCGGCGTTCACGCGCTGCTCGATCTCGCGGATCTGCGCGTCCGTCACCGGCGCGTTGTGCGTGAAGTCGAAACGTGTCTTGTCGGCGTCGACCAGGCTGCCCTTCTGCTGCACGTGCGTGCCCAGCACCTCGCGCAGGGCCTTGTGCATCAGGTGGGTGACCGAGTGGTTGCGCACCGTGGCGGCGCGCTGGGCGGTGTCCACCGCGGCGGTCACCGTGTCGCCCACGGCGAGCGTGCCCTGCTCCATGACGCCGTGGTGGCCGAACACGTCGGACTTGATCTTCTGGGTGTCGCCGACGGCAAACTTCGCCGAACCGCTGGTGATCACGCCTTCGTCACCCACCTGGCCGCCGCTCTCGGCGTAGAACGGCGTGGTGTCCAGCACAACGACGCCCTGCTGGCCGGCCTTGAGCTCGGCCACGGCCGTGCCGTCCAGGTACAGGGCCACCACCTTGGCGGGCGCTTCGAGCTGCTCGTAGCCGACGAAGCTGTTGCCGGCGCCGGTGTACTCCAGCGCCTTGTCCATCTTGAACTTGCCGGCCGCGCGGCCCTTGGCTTTCTGCGCTTCCATGGCGGCGTGGAAACCGGCCTCGTCCACCGTCAGACCTCGCTCGCGGCAGACATCGTTGGTCAGGTCCAGGGGGAAGCCGTAGGTGTCATGCAGTTTGAAGGCCACGTCACCGGTCAATTGCCGCCAATCGTTTGCCAGTCGATAGGTGGATATTCCTCGCGAAGCAAAAAAAGCTTCGTCAATTTCCATGCCGGGTGGTACAAGCGCCACGGCGGGCCTATGTCCCGAATCCCCAAAAGGGCCAATAGATTTCTGCACTGGAATCAATTGAATACGTGCTTCATCAAACGGGCCGTTCCCAAGGGCCCACTCGAAGGTGAAGCCTCCAGTAGTGGAGCGAACTACCTCCTTGGAGAGGTCGCCGATTTCACGTCGATATGCATCGCAAAGCAAGCGCGCGTCCGAGGAGTTCGAATCAAGGATTTCCATGCCGTTGGCCAGGGTCTCGTAGAAGCGCTCTTCCTCGGCCTTGAGCACCTCGGTGATGCGCTGCGCCTGGGACGCCATGTTCGGATACGCCTCGCCCATCACCTTCACCAGATCGGGCACCAGCTTGTGGAAGAACGGGGTTTTCTGCCCGAGCTTGTAGCCGTGGCGGATGGCGCGGCGCACGATGCGGCGCTGCACGTAGCCACGGCCTTCGTTGCTGGGGATCACGCCGTCGCTGATCAGGAACGAGGTGGCGCGGATGTGGTCGGCGATCACCTTGAGCGAAGGGTTGCTCAGATCGGTGGTGCCGGTCTCGCGGCCGGCGGCCTTGATCAGTGCGTCGAAGATGTCGATTTCGTAGTTGCTGTGCACGTGCTGCAGGATGGCGGCCAGGCGCTCCAGGCCCATGCCGGTGTCCACGCAGGGCGCGGGCAGCGGCGTCACGGCGCCGGTCTCGTCCATGTTGAACTGCATGAACACGTTGTTCCAGATCTCGATGAAGCGGTCGCCGTCTTCATCGGGGCTGCCCGGGGGGCCGCCGGCGATGTGGTCGCCGTGGTCATAGAAGATTTCCGAGCAGGGGCCGCAGGGGCCGGTGTCGGCCATCATCCAGAAGTTGTCGCTCTTGTAGCGGCCGCCCTTGTTGTCGCCAATGCGGATCACACGCTCGGGCGGCAGGCCGATTTCTTTGGTCCAGATGTCGTAGGCCTCGTCGTCCTCTTCGTACACCGTGGCCAGCAGGCGCTCGGCCGGCAGCTTGTAGACCTCGGTCAGCAGCTCCCAGGCCCACTTCAGGCTCTCGCGCTTGAAGTAGTCGCCAAACGACCAGTTGCCCAGCATCTCGAAGAAGGTGTGGTGGCGCGCGGTGTAGCCCACGTTTTCCAGGTCGTTGTGCTTGCCGCCGGCGCGCAGGCAGGCCTGCACCGAGGCCGCGCGCACGTAGGGACGCTTGTCGGTACCGAGGAACACGTCCTTGAACTGGACCATGCCCGAGTTGGTGAACATGAGCGTGGGGTCGTTGCCCGGCACCAGCGGGCTGGACGCCACCACGGTGTGGCCCTTGGAGGCGAAGAAGTCCAGGAAGGTCTTGCGGATGTCGGCAACGGAGGCGGGGCGGGTCATGGTGGCCTTTGGAGGGGTTCTGTCGATCGGGTGCAGCCGGTGCACATGTGCACCAAACCCGGTATTTTCGCAAACTGGCGGGGCTTGTGCCTGGTGGGCCGCATCGGGCCCGGAAAACCGGGTGTCAGGCGCTCGTGCGGCCGCTTTTCAGGAAGGCCAGCACCTGCGGCTCTTCGGTGAAGGCCACGTTGAAGCGGAACCAGGGGCTGGGCTGCAGGTCGGGCGCGAACAGGTGGCCGGGCCCGAGCAGGATGTCCTGCTCCGCGGCCTTGTAGGCCAGCTCGGTCGCGTTGGCAATGTCGGGATGGCGTGCCCAGAGGAACATGCCGGCCTTGGGCTCGCAGAACAGCTCGAAGCCAAGGTTCTCCAGCTGCTGGGCCACGCGCTGGTGTGCCTGTGCCAGGCGTTCGCGCAGGCTGCGCAGGTGTTTGCGCCAGCGCCCGTCCACCAGCGCGCCGTAGGCCAGGCGCTCGTTGAACTCGGACGAGGTCAGGCCCGAGATCATCTTGAGCTGGGCAAAGTCTTCCAGCAGGTCGGGCGGCGCGGCCAGGAAACCGACGCGGATGTTGGGTGAGATGGTTTTTGAAAAACTGCTGATGTAGACGACCCGTTGCAACTGGTCCAGGCTGGCCAGCGAGGGCCGCGGCTCGGGGTCGAGGTCGGCGTAGATGTCGTTTTCCACCACCGTGAACTGGTGCTGCTCGGCCAGCTGCACCACACGGTGCAGGTGCGCCAGGTTGGCCACCGAACCGGTGGGACTTTGCAGGCGCGGCTGGGTGAAAAACACCTTGGGCTGGTGCTCCAGCACCAGGGCTTCGAGCGCGGCCAGGTCGTAGCCGGCTGGCGTGCGCGGCACGCCAATCAGCCGGGCACCCAGGAAACGCAGTGAAAACAGCAGATTGGGATAGCCGGGATCGTCCACCAGCACTGGATCGCCCGGGCGAATCAGGCGGCGCGCCACCAGGTCCATGGCCTGGCTGGAGCCCTGGGTGAGCAGCACCTGGTCGGCGCTGACGGCGATCTCCTGCTCGGCCAGCAGGTCGCGCACCAGCTGGCGCAGTGGCGCAAAACCCTTGGGTTCACCGTAGCCACCCAGGTCCACGTTTTCAGATGCCAGCGTGCGCAGGCTGCGGCGCAGGCCTTCTTCAAACAGCCAGTTGCCCGGCAACCAGCCGCAGCCTGGCTTCATGCGCAGCGCACGCGCCTCGAACACCCGGCGCAGGTACCACATGGAGTCGAAGTTGTAGTTCGCCGTCTCGGCGGGCACGGTGCCCGGCGCCTGCGGGGCCACGCCATCGCGCTTGCGCACAAAAAAGCCCGAGTGCGGGCGCGAGACGAAATAACCCAGCGCCACCAGCCGGTCGTAAGCATCGACCACGGTGTACACGCTCACGCCGTGGGCGTGGGCGAACTGGCGGATGGAGGGCGCCTTGGAGCCCGGGCGCAGGTTGCCGCTCTGGATCAGGTCGCGAAACCCCTCGACGATCTGCACCACGAGCGGGCTGGTGCTTTTGGGGTTCAGGGTGAACATCGGGCGCTATCAGGGTAAATGTGTACAGGTCCGCAGGGCTGCACAGTGCATCGCTGTGCAGGCACTGTCTGTATATGTTAGCGGTGGCCCGCGAGCCCTACAGTCCGCCCCAGTCTGAAATTTCTTCACGATCGGAGCCCTCTGTATGCAACGCGAATCCCAAGCCACCAACGCCATGCTCATGGCCCGCCGCCAGGCCGCCATCCCCCGCGGCGTCGGCCACAGCCACCAGATCTTCATCGCCAGGGGCGAAAACGCCGAGATCTGGGACGTGGAAGGCCGCCGCTACATCGACTTCGCCGGCGGCATCGCCGTGCTCAACACCGGCCACCGCAACCCGGCCGTGATCGAGGCCGTGAAGGCCCAGCTCGACCAGTACACCCACACCTGCTTCCAGGTGCTGGCCTACGAGCCCTACGTGGAACTGGCCGAGCGCCTGAACGCCAAGGCCCCCGGCGACTTCGCCAAGAAAACCCTGTTCCTGACCACCGGCGCCGAAGCGGTGGAAAACGCGATCAAG
>JAHIQV010000117.1 GCA_018903185.1 Gammaproteobacteria bacterium
CGGTGACCAACGGACAGATCGCCTTGTTCCTGGTGGACCGCCGTGCTGCCGGCGTGAGCACCCAGGGCTACGGCACGCAGGATGGCGGTCGTGCAGCCGAAGTGAGCCTGAAAAACGCACCCGCCAGCCTGATCACCACCGACGGCCTGGCCGCGCTGGAACACGCGGTGGACATCGGCATCGCGGCTGTCTGCGCCGAGGCCGTGGGCGTGATGGACAAGACCGTGGCCCTCACCGTGGACTATATGAACACGCGCAAGCAGTTCGGCGTGGCGATCGCGAGCTTCCAGGCCCTGCGCCACCGCGTGGCCGACATGAAGATGCAGCTGGAACTGGCCCGCTCCATGAGCTTCTACGCCTGCCTGAAGCTGAACGCCCCGGCGACCGAGCGCCGCCGCGCGATGGCGCGCGCCAAGGTGCAACTGGGCCAATCGATGCGCTTCGTGGGCCAGCAGTCGGTGCAGCTGCACGGCGGCATCGGCGTGACCGACGAGTACATCGGCAGCCACTATTTCAAGAAGCTGACCCAGCTGGAGTTGACCTTTGGCGACACGCTGCACCACCTGGGGGAGGTGTCGGCGCGGATGGAGGACACGGCGGGGGTGTTTGCCTGAGTCTTCTGTTTGGGTTGGTACGGAGGCCCCGCTTTGCGGGGCTTTTCTTTGGGCGTTCATCGGTTTCGCGGGATCGCCGAGGCGGTGCGCCCTACTCCGCTCATGTCCCCCGGGCTGGCTTCGCCAGCCCTCCTCCTTTACTTCGCTGCGCAGGGCACACCGCCTCAGCGATCTGACGAAATGTAGGCACACCATCGCTGGCGCACTCGGGTGTTCACGGCCTGAGAGCGCTGGGTGACCGGCGCAGCGAAGTAAAGGAGGAGACGGCCGCAGGCCGTCGGGGGACATGAGCGGAGTCGGTCGCCCAGTGCTCTCAGGCCATCGAAGAAACGCCAGCACTAAAAAAGAACTACGCGTGAAGCCTCGAAGTCTTGGGCAAATGAGACATCAAAAACTCCATCTGGTCCGCCAGGATGCGCCGGTTGCGCAGGATGAAATCTTCCCACAGGCTGGGCACGTAAGGCGTGTAGATCAGGGGCATGTGGGCCTGCTCGGGCGTCCGGTTGCCCTTGCGGTGGTTGCACGAACGGCAGGCCGTCACGACGTTCATCCAGGTGTCACGGCCGTTCTGCCCCAGCGGCATGATGTGCTCGCGCGTCAGCTCTTCTTCGTGAAAATGCCCGCCGCAATAGCCGCACAGGCAACGGTCGCGGGCAAAGAGTTTGCTGTTGGTGAGCGTGGGCCGCAGGTCGAAAGGGTTGATGCGCGGCACGCCCTGGGTGCCGATGATGGAGTTGATGGTGATGATTGACTGCCGTCCGGTGATGGCGTTGTGACCGCCATGGAACACCGCAACTTCGGCGCCCATTTCCCAGCGCACCTCATCCGCTGCGTAATGCAGCACGGCTTCTTCCAGGCTGATCCAGGACTGTGGCAGCCCCTGCGCAGACAGCTTCAGAACCTTCAAGACCCACCTCCATGTTGACAAACAACCGGACAATCTGTCTTCAGCACGGCCCCTCACGCTCCAGAGGGACCGCCTGTCATGTGTCAATATACAGCGCTTCTGTGACAAACATCCTGAACCGCGCCCAACACCCCGGATGGGGCGGGCATTGCCCATGAAAATCATCCGAGGACTCTGGAACCTGCAGCACGGCGCCACCAGCGCGTCGCCATCCGGCTGCGCGCTCACCATCGGTAACTTCGATGGCGTGCACCGGGGCCACCAGGCCATGCTGGCACTGCTGAACAACGAAGCCCGGCACCGCGATGTGCCCAGCTGCGTGATGACCTTCGAACCCCACCCGCGCGACTACTTTGCCGCCCTGCACCACAAGCCCGACCTGGCCCCGGCCCGTATCGCCACGCTGCGCGACAAGCTCGAAGAACTGGAACGCTGCGGTGTGGACCAGTGCGTGGTCCTGCCCTTCAACGCGCGCCTGGCCGGGCAGCCGCCGCAGGCCTTCATCAAGGACATGCTGGTCGCTGGCCTGGGCGTGCGTTATGTGCTGGTCGGTGACGACTTCCGCTTCGGCGCCCAGCGCGCGGGGGACTACGCCATGCTGGACGCCGCGGGTGCCCAGCTGGGTTTTGACGTCGCGCGCATGCAGAGTTACGAAGTTCACGGCATCCGGGTGTCGAGTTCCGCCGTGCGCGATGCGCTGGCCGCGGGCGACATGGACCGCGTGGCCACCCTGCTGGGCCGCCCCTACGCGGTGAGCGGGCACGTGGTGCACGGCCGCAAGCTCGGGCGCCAGCTGGCCGAAAGCCGCCCCGGGGCTGGCGACGGCTTTCGCACGCTCAACCTGCGCTTTGCCCACTGGAAGCCGGCTGCGAGCGGTATTTTTGCCGTGCATGTGCACGGACTCACGCCCCAAGGCCAGCCCCTGGCGGGCGTGGCCAACCTCGGCGTGCGCCCTTCGCTGGACCCCGACGACGTGAACGGCGGGCGCGTGCTGCTGGAAACCCATTGCCTGGACTGGCCAGCCAACATGGCCGCCAGCCTGCCCGGCGGAGAGGCCTACGGTAAAATCATCCGCGTGGAACTGCTGCACAAACTGCACGATGAGCTGAAGTACGACGGTCTGGACGCCCTCACCCGGGGCATTGCCAAGGACCGCGACGATGCGCGTGCGTTTTTTGCGTCGCTGCACACCCAGACGCACCGCCAGACCACCCGCGACCGAATTTAACGCCGCTGCCGGGGCGCCGAGCCCCGGGCCGCGCGCCCTCTGACAGGCTCAGGGCGACCCGCCCCACCCCCGTGCGCCACGCCGCACCTCCGAGCCCGCCTTTGCCGATCCCGAATTCGAAAGCCGACCACCATGTCTGAAAAACCTGCTGCCCCGAAGAACGAGGCCAAGCCCGAAGCCAGCGCCTACCGCGCCACGCTGAACATGCCCGACACACCGTTCCCCATGCGCGGCGACCTGCCCAAGCGCGAGCCGGCCTGGGTGAATTACTGGAACGGCGGTGGCCTCTACAAGCGCCTGCGCGACGCCCGCCAGGGCGCTCCGCTGTTCGTGCTGCACGACGGCCCTCCCTACGCCAACGGCCAGATCCACATGGGTCATGCGGTCAACAAGGTGCTCAAGGACATGATTGTCAAGAGCCGCCAACTGGCAGGCTTCGACGCGCAGTACATCCCGGGCTGGGACTGCCATGGCTTGCCGATCGAAAACGCGATCGAGAAAAAACACGGCCGCAATCTCAGCCGCGACGACATGCAGGCCAAGAGCCGCGCCTTCGCCACCGGGCAGATCGATCAGCAGCGCGAAGACTTCAAGCGCCTGGGCGTGCTGGGTGACTGGGAACGCCCCTATCTCACGATGAACCCGGGCAATGAAGCGGGCGAAATCCGCGCCTTCAAGCGCGTGATCGAGCGTGGCTTTGTCTACCGCGGCCTGAAGCCGGTGTACTGGTGCTTCGACTGCGGCAGCTCGCTGGCCGAGTTCGAGATCGAATACGCCGACAAGCAGAGCGACACGCTGGACGTGGCCTTCGAGACCGACGACGCAGCGAAGCTGGCCGCCGCATTCGGCCTGGCCGCGCTGCCCGCGGGCAAAAGCGCCTTCGTGGTGATCTGGACCACCACCGCCTGGACCATCTCCGCCAACCAGGCGCTCAACGCCCACCCCGAGCTGACCTACGCGCTGGTGGACACGCCCATGGGCTGCCTCGTGCTGGCAGAGACGCTGGTGGAGCAGTGCCTGGAGCGATTCGGCCTGCAGGGCAACGTGCTCGCCACGACGAAGGGCGACCAGCTCGGTGGCCTCAACTTCCGCCACCCGCTGTACGACGTGGACGCAGGCTACCGCCGCCTGTCGCCGGTCTATGTGGCCGACTACGTGAGCGACAGCGACGGCACCGGCATCGTGCACTCGGCGCCGGCCTACGGCGTGGACGACTTCAACTCCTGCGTCGCCAACGGCCTGGCGTACGACGACATCCTGAACCCGGTACAGGGCAACGGCGCCTACGCGCCCGACTTCCCGCTGTTCGGCGGCCTGCACATCTGGAAGGCCGTACCGGTCATCCTCGAAGCGCTGAAGAACGCCGGCCGCCTGCTGGCCACGGTGAAGATCACCCACAGCTACCCGCACTGCTGGCGCCACAAGACGCCGGTGATCTACCGCGCCGCCGCGCAGTGGTTCGTGCGCATGGACGAGGGCGAGGGCGTCTTCACAAAAGACAAGGCGCCCAAGAGCCTGCGACAGCTGGCGCTGGACGCCATCGACCACACATCGTTCTACCCCGAAAACGGCAAGGCCCGACTGCGCGACATGATCGCCAACCGGCCCGACTGGTGCATCTCGCGCCAGCGTTCCTGGGGCGTGCCCATCCCATTTTTCCTGCACAAGGATTCGGGCGAGCTGCACCCGCGCACGATGGAGATCCTCGACCAGGCGGCCGACATCGTTGAAAAAGGCGGCATCGAAGCCTGGAGCCGTGTGTCGGCCGAAGAGATCCTGGGTGCTGACGCACCGCAGTACACCAAGAGCACCGACATCCTGGAGGTGTGGTTCGACTCGGGCTCCACTTTCTGGCACGTGCTGCGCGGCAGCCACGCCCACGCCTATCCCAACGGCGCTGCGCACGCGGAAGGGCCCGAGGCCAACCTCTACCTCGAAGGCCACGACCAGCACCGCGGCTGGTTCCACAGCTCGCTGCTGCTGGGCTGCGCGCTGTACGACCGCGCGCCCTACAAGGGCCTGCTGACGCACGGCTTCGCCACCGACGGCCAGGGCCGCAAGATGAGCAAGAGCCTGGGCAACACGGTGGAGCCGCAGTCGGTGACGAGCAAGCTCGGCGCCGAGATCGTGCGCCTGTGGGTGGCCAGCACCGACTACTCGGGCGACCTCAACATCGACGACAAGATCCTCGCCCGCGTGGTCGACGCCTACCGCCGCATCCGCAACACGCTGCGCTTCCTGATGGCCAACGTGTCGGACTTCGACCCCGCCACCGACGCCGTGCCGCTGGA
>JAHIQV010000118.1 GCA_018903185.1 Gammaproteobacteria bacterium
AAGCGGCGCAGGGGGTGTTTCGTTCAGGCCGATGCGCGTTGCAGGCGGTCGCGCACACCATCCCAGTCGGCGCCTTCGGGCGGCGTTTCCACCCAGATGAGCTTGACGCCCGTGGCATCGAGCTCGCGCAACACGGCAAACAGCGCCTGCGCGGCCTGGGCTGCATCGTCGGGCATGCGGCGAAAGAGAATGCCGCGCGCCGTTTTCAGCGGTGCGCGGGCGTAGACCGCGATGTGTTTCGCGTCCGGACCCAGCACGTCGAGCGCCGCCTGCAGCTGCGGCGCCGCCATCAGCCGCACCTTGGCTCGCGGCGCGTAGTGCGATTCCAGCGTGCCGGAGGCGCGCGGCGCGGCCTCGTCGCGCGCGCGCAGCGGCTGTCCACACACGGCTTCGATCTGCGCCGGCGTGATCACGCCGGGGCGCAGCAGCACCGGGGCGCCGCGCGAGCAGTCCACGATGGTTGACTCGATGCCCACCGGGCAGGCACCCCCGTCCAGGATGAGCAGCGCGTCGTCCGCCAGGTCGGCGAATTCCTCGGCCACGTGCGCCGCGGTGGTGGGGCTGACGCGGCCAAAACGGTTGGCGCTGGGCGCCGCCACGCCGTGCACGCCGTGCGCACGCGCCGCCACCAGCAGCGCCTGCGCCACCGGGTGCGAGGGGCAGCGCAGGCCCACCGAGTCCTGGCCACCCGCGGCCACCGCCGCCACCTCGGGCCGGCGCGGCAGGATCAGCGTGAGCGGTCCGGGCCAGAAAGCCTGCATCAACGCGGCAGCAAACGCTGGCACGTCGCGCGCAAACGGTGCCACGGCGGCACGCCAGTCGGCCGCCCCAGCGGGCGGAATGTGCACGATCAGCGGGTGGTCGCTCGGCCGGCCCTTGGCCTCGAAGATGCGCTGCACGGCGCTGGCGTTGCCGGCATCGGCCGCCAGGCCATAGACGGTTTCGGTCGGCATGCCGACCAGCGAACCCGCGGCCAGGCGCTGGGCGGCGGATTCGACAGCCGCCGGATCGCTGGCGTTCAGGCAGAGCGGCATCGGTGGATCAGGGCAGCGCGGGCAAGCCGAGCAGCGCCAGCACCTTCGCGGTCGTCTCGCGCACCTGCGCCACCGAGCTGCCGGTGATGTTCAGGTGACCCATCTTGCGGCCCGGGCGGGCGCTGAGCTTGCCGTACAGGTGCAGGTGCGTGCCGGGCAGCGCCAGCACCTGCGCCCAGGGCGGCGACACCGGCCGCTCGCTGGCCTGCGCACGCACACCGTTCGGGTTGAACCACAAGTCGCCCAGCAGGTTGACCATGAGGGCCGGGCTGTGCTGGCGCGGCACGGGCAGCGGCAGGCCGGCGAGCGCGCGTACCTGGGCCTCGAACTGCGAGATGTCACAGGCGTTCTGCGTGTAGTGGCCGCTGTTGTGCGGGCGCGGCGCCATCTCGTTGACGATCAGGTCCGCGCCACCCTGGCCGTTGTCGACCACGAAGTACTCGACGCACAACACGCCGATGTAGTTCAGGTGGTTCGCGATCGCCACCGTGCTGGCCTGTGCGCGCGCGGCCAGATCGGCCGGCACGGCGCCCTCGTAGACCTCGGTGATGGCGAGGATGCCGTCGTGGTGCGTGTTGGCCTGCACCGGGAAACTCACCACCTGACCGTCGGCGCCGCGCGCCACCAGCACCGAACACTCGCTCTGCAGCGGCATGAGCTTTTCCAGCACGCAGGGCACGCGGCCCAGTTGCTCCCAGGCGGCGGCGAGTTCTTCGCGGGTTTTCACGCGGATCTGGCCCTTGCCGTCGTAGCCCAGGCGCGCGGTCTTCACGATGCCGGGCAGCAGATCGGCTGGCACGGCCGCCAGCAGCTCGGGCGTTTCGATGGCCGCGTAGGGCGCGGGGTAGACGCCGCTGATCGGGCCGCAGGCCACGAAATGCGCCTTTTCCTCGATGCGGTCCTGCGCCACCGCCACGCAGGCGGACGACGGCGCCACCGGCCGGTGCGCGCCGAGTGTGAGCAGCGCGGGCGCGGGCACATTCTCGAACTCGGTCGTGATCGCGTCGCAGCGCTGCATCAGCTGGGCCAGGCCCTGCTCGTCGTCGTACGGCGTCTGGATGTGGTAGTGGCTGATCAGGCCCGCCGGGCTGGCGGGATCGGGATCGAGCACCGCCGTGAAATAGCCCATGGCCTGGGCGGCCTGCACGAACATGCGGCCAAGCTGGCCACCGCCCATGACGCCCAGCGTCATTTGCTGGCCGCGGTCCGACAGGGC
>JAHIQV010000119.1 GCA_018903185.1 Gammaproteobacteria bacterium
GCCGCCGGGGGACATGAGCGGCGCAGAGCGCCCGGCTGTTTCGAACCCACCAACCATGCAGGCACGAAAAAAAGGGAGCCAAAGGCTCCCTCCCTCGAATCACGACAAGAACAACTTCAAACCGTCTCCAGCGCCAACACCCCGGTAGCGGTGTTCGAAATCGGGATGTGGTAATTGCTGTGCACCTTGCGCACACCCGAACCACCGGCCGTCAGCGCCGCGCGCATCGCCAGCCACATCAGCAACTCCACGCCCTGCGTGCCCGCCTTCTCCACCAACTCCAGATCGCTGAACTGCGTTGCCCACTCGGGGTTCGTTTCCATGCTGTCCAGGAACTGCAGGTCGAACTTCTTGTTGATGAAGCCCGCGCGCTCACCGTCCAGCTGGTGCGACAGGCCACCCGTGGCCATCACCGCCACGCGCTTGTCGCTCTCCCAGCTCTGGATCGCCTCACCCACCGCCTTGCCCAGCTTGTAGACCCGCTTGGCGGTGGGCAACGGGAACTGCACCGTGTTGATGTCGATCGGCACGATCTGCACCGGCGCCACGTCATGTTCGGGCCAGAACAGCTTGAGCGGCAGCGTGCAGGCGTGGTCCACCAGCATCTCCTGGCAGGTCACGATGTCGAACTCTTTCGCGATCAGCTGGTTGATGATGTGCCACGACAGCTCCGGGCAACCTGCTACGGGTTTGCTCTTGGGAATGCCCCAGCCTTCGTCGGCGTTGCTGTAGGTGGCAGCGGCGCCCACCGCGAAGGTCGGCATCTTGTCGAGGAAAAAGTTCAGGCCGTGGTCGTTGTAGAACACCACCACCACGTCGGGTTTGACCCGGCCCAGCCAGTCGTGGATCGGCGGGAAACCGTCAAAGAAGGGTTTCCAGTAGGGCTCGTTCTGCAGGCCCTTGTGGATGGCGCCGCCGATGGCGGGGATGTGTGATGTGGCCAGGCCACCGATGAGTTGTGCCATTTGATATCTCCGTGAATTCAGATCAGCAATCCAGCACACGCCGTGGAACCGGCTTTGCCGGGCCACTGGCGTGGTCCCCCTGGGGGGAAGCCGCGCAGCGGCGCAGGGGGGGTCAACATTGGTTGTTCGCGGCGACGAGCTTGGCCTTGAACTCGTCCTTGCTCATGCCGGTCTGCTGCGCGCCGATGTCCTGCATGTCCAGGCCGAAGATGCCGGCGAACTTGGCCAGGTAGTAGGCGTTGCCGCCGGCCGCGATCAGGGCCAGCACCTGCTTGGAGCGGATGGCCCCGGCCTGCTCCTCGTTCAGGCCGTACTGCTGCATGAAAGCCTCGGGATCGGCCACGAAGGCGTCGCGGTTGGCCTTGTCATTGAACGAGAAGCACATCTTGTTCAGGGCATAGCCCTTCTGTGCCGCGCTGCCGTCAAACGGTGTGGTGCCGGGAATCGTTTTGCTCACATTCGTCTCCTGCGTGGGGTGGATTGACTTGGGTCAAGCCGCCAGTATTCCCAACCCATTGCCAAAGATAAACCGATGAATGATCATATGACCAATGAGCAAATTCGATTGGTCGGACCTGGATGCCCGCCTGCTGCAACTGCTGGTGACGGTGGTGGAAGCCGGCAGCGTCACCCGCGCAGCGCAGTCGCTGGGGGTCACGCAGTCGGCCGTCAGCCACCAGCTCGACAAGCTGCGCAGCATCACCGGCGACGCGCTGTTCGTGAAGAGCGGGCGCGGCATCGTGGCCACCGCGCGTGCAGGCGAGCTGGCCGTGCAGGCGCGTGAACTGCTGCGCCAGTTGCAGGGCTTTGCCCACACGGGCGCGTTCGACCCCGCGCGCTGGCAGAGCACGGTCACCATCGCCGCCAACGACTTCCAGCGCGACGTGCTGCTGCCCGCACTGGCGCAGGTGCTGCGCGAACAGGCGCCCGGCGTGGTGCTGCGCATCATCCCGTCGGACATCCCCAGCCTGGAGATGCTGCGCGACGGCGTGTGCGACATCGCCATCAGTCCGCGCCCACCCGAAGGCAGCGACATCGTGCAGAAACGCATCTTTGAAGACCGCTACTGCGTCTACTTTGATGCGGCGGTGCGCGAGGCGCCGGCCACGCTGGCCGAATACCTCGCCGCCGATCACGTCACCGTGGTCTACGAACCGAAACGCACGATCTACCTGGACCGCACGCTTGCCGCGCAGGGTATCCACCGGCGTTTTGTCGTCATGGTGCCGGGCTTCGGCGGCCTGCCCGCGTTCCTGCGCGGCAGCCCGCTGCTGGCCACGGCGCCGGCCCTGCTGCATCACAGTTTCATGCGCGAATTCGCCCGGGCAGACGTGCCGACGCCCTGCCCCACGCTGCCGATGTACATGATCTGGCACCGGCGCCACCAGGACGACGCCGCCCACCGCTGGTTGCGCGAACGGCTCGACGCGCTGGCGCCAGGCGCGGCGGCCAGGTCACAAAACAATGCGCGCTGATCACGTCACTGGCGAGCGCTGTGCCTCGCGCCAGCGCTGTGGGCTCAGACCGGTGCGGCGTTTGAAAAAACGGGAAAAGTAGGCCGGGTCCTCAAAGCCCAGTTCCAGCGCCAGGCTGGCCGCCGGCGCGGCGATGTACACCAACCGTCGGCAGGCCTCGCGCGTGAGGCGTTCGTGCACCAGCTCCAGCGCACTGCGCCCGCTGCCCGCGCGCGCCAGGCGGTTGAGCCGCTGGGTGGACAACCCCAGGCGCGACGCGTAGCGCTCCAGCGGCCAGTGCTCCAGAAAATGCTGCTCCACCAGCA
>JAHIQV010000120.1 GCA_018903185.1 Gammaproteobacteria bacterium
CCCCGAAACCTGGGACACCACCGTCGCGCTCGACCGCATCATCGGCGCCCAGAACGCCTGGCTCGCCGGCATCAACCGCCGCCGCCAGCCCGCCATGGGTCTGACCACGCTCACCGCGCTGGTGCTGCGCGGCCAGTCGTACACCCTGGCCCATGTCGGCGACTCGCGCTGCTACCTGCTGCGCGAGGGGCAGACCCTGCAGCTCACGCACGACCACGTCGTCAACCACCCCGACTTCAAACACCAGCTGCTGCGCTCCGTGGGCGTCGAAGACCACCTTGTCGTGGACTACCTGCAGGGCGAGCTGCAGGTCGGCGACAGCTTCGTGCTGCTCACCGACGGCGTGCACGGCCGCCTGCCCGAGCGCCGCTGGCGCGAATGCGCCGCCCTGCCCACCGCGCAAGAAGCCGCCCGCTGGCTGGTGGACACCGCCCTCGCCGCCGGCAGCGACGACAACCTCACCGCCGTCGTCGTGCGCGTGCTGGGCCTGCTCGACGCCAACCTGCACGACGCCAACCGCGCCGCCCAGAGCCTGCCCATCCCGCCGCGCCTGCGCGTGGGCGAAGCCATCGACGGCTTCACCGTCACCGCGCTCGTGGCCGACAACGGCATCAACCTCATCTACCAGCTGCGCGACCCCGCCACCCAGACCCTCTACGCCCTCAAGACCCTCCACCCCGCCCGCGCGCACGACCAGGACGAACGCGCCATGCTCGCGCACGAAGCCTGGCTCGCCCGCCGCATGGTGTCGTCCCGCGCCGCCGGCAACCTGGTCCAGGTGCACGAACAACTGCCCACCGGCCAGTCGCGCTCGGCCTACTACCTGCTCTACGACTGGCACGGCGGCGAAACCCTGCAGCAGACGCTGGACCAGCAACACAAACTCGGCGCCCTGCAGGCCGTCAGCGCCGCCATGCAGACCCTGCGCGTGCTCGGCCTGCTGCACCGCCAGGGCGTGATCCACCGCGACATCAAACCCGCCAACCTGCACCAGGGCGACGACGGCGTGCTGCGCGTGCTCGACCTCGGCGTGGCCTTGAGCGGGCGCGAGCCCGACAGCATGCGCCGGCTGCACGCCGGCACGCCCAGCTACATCAACCCCGAGCAGTGGGGTCACCACGGCAAGGCCGGCGCCACCGAAGGCGAACCCGAACTGCCCGACGCCCAGAGCGACCTGTTCGCGCTCGGCGTCACGCTCTACCAGCTGCTCACCGGCAAGCTGCCCTATGGCGAGGTGTTGCCCTACCAGGTGGGTCGCTACTACCGCGACCCCACGCCGCCCAGCCGACACAACCCCGAAGTACCGATCTGGCTCGATCACGTGGTGCTGAAAGCCGTGGCGCGCGACAAGTCGCTGCGCTTTGAAACAGCCGAGGAGTTCCTGCTCGCGCTGGAGCGTGGCGCCTCACGCCCGCTCACCGTGCCGCCCGCGTCGGCGCTGCTGCAGCGCGACCCCACCATGCTGTGGAAACTGCTGCTGGGGTTCAGCGTGCTGTTCAACCTCTTGCTTATTTACTGGCTGCTGTTTTTGCCGAAGTAGGGTGAGGCGTTCGTTTCCTTCGCGATCCGGCACAGCGGTCCTTTGCCTGGGATGCAACTCAACACAGCGGGTTTCCTGCGGGTGAATTTCCTGTCCGTCGTTGCAAGCATCCCACTCAACCATTCAAAGACAGTCAGGCCATCGCGACCTGGATCAGGACCAGGATCTGTGGGTGGGGCTGCGTGTGCTGTCGAACAGACGCCGCAACGATTCAAGCACTATCCTTGTTGCAAGAGCCCCTCGCGTCGCGATCGGGCGCCATTCCAGGATCATGGAGGTCACGCAGTGAACGTTGCAGTCGTTCCCGCCATGGACGGGGTTTCTGGTGGGTGCGCCCGGGTTGCCGCCAACACGTCTCCACCGACTTGGCGGAGGGGTCGGGGGAGGGGTCACGCCGTCCACCTGGCGCCTGACGGATGGCGGCAGATGGGGTTTGCCCGCTGCGGCTTGCCGCGCGCTGCGAAAACCGCCCGCAGACCCCACCGGGCACGATCAACAGCCGGCGGCTGAATGGTGCGCGCGCCCGGTCAACTGTCCAAACCACCCGCCGACCACAAGCTCCGGCTGTACACGCCCGACGATGCCTTGAAGCCGGCGCGTGCCCTGAGCATGCTGCCGACAGATGGCGCGGCGGAATGGGCAGGGCCATGAAAATGGCGCACTCCACTGCCGAACCGGACCGCCAGGCGCGCATCGCAGCGCTGATGCAGACCCTGTACGACACCGAGCAGCAGCTTTCGGCGCTGACCGCAGGCGGGGGCGACACCGTGGCGAACCAGGCGGATCACAACCGCCTGTTGTACAGCGCCCAGGAACAGCCGCCGCACCAGGCGTCGGCTCGCGAGACGGCGCTGCTCGACGCGCTGCCGGCCCACATCGCGCTGCTCGATGCCGAAGGCGTGATCGTCGCCGTGAACGAGGCGTGGCGCCGCTTCGCCAACGCGAACGGACTGCGCGACGCCAGCCACAGCGTGGGCCGCAACTACCTCGATACCTGCGGGCGAGTCCCCGGCCCGGGCGCGGCACAGACCTGTTCCGTGGCTGCCGGGTTGCGCGCCGTGCTGGCGGGCGAAAGCAAGAACTTTTCGATCGAATACGCCTGCGACTCGCCGACCGAACAGCGGCGCTTCCTGCTCACGGCGACACCGCTGGAGCCGGGACACCCAGGTGGTGGTGCGGTGGTCATGCATGTCAACGTCAGCGACCGCGCACGTGCCGAGCAGGCGACGCTGCGTGGCACCGAATTGATGCAGGCCGTCGCCGACGGCACCCCCGACGTCGTCTACGTCAAGGACATCCAGGGCCGCTACCTGTTCTGCAACAAAGCCCTGGTCGACTTCACAGGGCGGCCGATCGAGCAGATCCTGGGCTGCGACGACCACGCCTTGTACGGTGGTGCCGAGGCCGAAACGCTGGTCGACAACGACCGCGCGCTGTTCGCGGCGGGCGCGGTGCAGGTCTCCGACAAGTGGCTCACCGGCGTGAGCGGCCGGCGCATCTTCCAGTCGACGCGTGCACCCTACCGCAACGACCGGGGTGAGGTGATCGGTGTCATTGGCGTCGCACGTGACATCACCGACGACAAGCTGGCCCAGCAAGCCTTGCGCGACAGCGAAGCCATGCTGGACATGGCGGGCCGGGTGGCCAAGGTGGGCGGCTGGAGGCTGGACATGGGCAACGGGCGTCTGTGCTGGTCCGACATCGTGGCCAGCCTGCACGACGAACCGGCTGGCTACTCGCCCTCGCTGGCGGAGGGCATTGCCTCTTTCGTTGCCGAGTACCGCGTCGGTGTCCGCAAAGCGGTCGAGCGCTGTGCCAAGTTCGGTGTCCCCTACGACATGGAGGTCGAGAAGATATCGGCCACCGGGCGCCGCTTCTGGGTGCGCACGATGGGCGAGGCGGTGAGAGATGCCGCAGGCCGCATCGTGCACATCCAGGGCGCACTGCAGGACATCACCGAACGCAAGCTGGCCGCGCTGGAAACGCAGAAACTGGCGACACGACTGACCAACACGCTGGAAAGCATCACCGACGGCTTCTTCACTGTCGACAGGGCGTGGCGGTTCACCTACGTCAACCGCGAAGCCGAGCGCCTGTGGGGGCGGCAACGCGACACGCTGCTCGGGCAGTTGGTGTGGGACATCTACCCCGAGGTGCTGGGCACGGACTTCGAGCAGGCTTACCGGCGCGCGATGGGCGGCGAAACGGGCGTCAGCATCGAGCGCTTTTACGCACCCATGCACATCTGGTTCGGCA
>JAHIQV010000121.1 GCA_018903185.1 Gammaproteobacteria bacterium
ATTGTTGATCAGGTGTGAGAGGTCTTCTCCGGCCGATACGCTCGTCGGCGGCCGGGGCATCCGGCTCCGCGAAGTCAGGGAGGGGACCCGGCGCAGCCGGTCCGGGGGACCGTCACGGAGCAGAGCGCCGCCCGCCTCCGAGCCCGCGAGGTGAAGAAGGTATTCCGTCCTCAGCCCGCAACCGGCTCCCGCTTCACACGGAACCAGGCCGCATACATCGCCGGCAAGGCCAGCAGGGTCAACACGGTGGCCACGATCAGGCCGCCCATGATGGCCACCGCCATCGGGCCCCAGAACACGCTGCGCGAGAGCGGGATCATGGCCAGAACGGCGGCCGCGGCGGTCAGCACGATGGGGCGCATGCGGCGCACCGCCGCTTCCACGACCGCGTCCCACGCTGGCACGCCGCGCGCGCGGTCCTGCTCGATCTGGTCGATCAGGATCACCGAGTTGCGCTGGATCATGCCCATGAGCGCAATCACGCCGAGCAGCGCGACGAAACCGAAGGGCCGGTTCAGCAGCAGCAGCGCGCCGGCCACCCCCGCCAGGCCCAGCGGCCCGGTCAGGAACACCAGCAGCGAGCGGCTGAAGCTCTGCAGTTGCAGCATCAGCAGCGTGAAGGTGAGGAACAGCATGATCGGAATGCCCGCCGCGATGGACGAAGAACCCTTGCTGCTCTCTTCCACCGCACCCGCCACCTGCACCTGGTAACCCGCCAGCCCGCGCCCGGCCCAGCTGTCGCTGATCTGCTTCAAGGCCGGCTGCAGCTGCGCAGTGACGGTGGCGCCCTGCAGGCCTTCCACCACGTCGCCCTGCACCGTGATCGCGAAGTCGCGGTTTTCGCGCCAGATCACGCCCGGCTCCCAGCCCAGCACCGGTTGTGCGATCTGCAGCAGCGGGATGCTCTTGCCGCTGGCGGTCGGCAGGTAGCCGTTACCCAGGCTGGAGATGGCATCGCGTTCATCCAGCGGTTGGCGCAACACGATGTCGATCAGCTTGTCGCCGTCGCGGTACTGGCCCACCGTGCTGCCCGTGAGGATGGTGCGCGAGGCCTGGGCGATGGACTGGCTGCTCACGCCCAGCGCGCGTGCCTTCGCCTGGTCCACCTCCAGACGCAGCACCTTGACCGACTCGTTCCAGTTGTCGTTCACACCGCGCATGTTCTGATTCTGGCGCACCGCGTCCTTCACCTCGTCGGCCAATCCGCGCAGCACCGCGGGATCAGGGCCGATCACGCGGAACTGCACCGGGTACGGCACCGGTGGCCCGTTGGCCAGCAGCTTCACCCGCCCACGCACCTCGGGGAACTCGGTCGCCAACAAGGCCGGCAGCTGTCTGCGCAGCGTCTCTCGCGTGGCCAGATCCTGCGGCAGAACGATCAGTTGCGACACGTTGGACTGCGGAAAGATCTGGTCTATCGGCAGGTAGAAACGCGGCACGCCCGAGCCCACCCAGGTGCTCACGCTCTGCACACCCGCCTCTTTCGACAGCCGCTGTTCCAGCCGCTGGCTGACCTCGTCCATGGCCTGGATGCTGCTGCCTTCGGGCAGCCAGATGTCCACCATGATCTCGGGCCGGCTCGAATCGGGGAAGAACTGCTGCTGCACCTGGCCCATGCCCACCATGCCCAGCACGAAGGTCGCGATGGTCAGGCCGATGGTGATCCAGCGGTGCTGCACGCACCAGTCCACGAGCCCACGAAAGCGCACATAAAACGGGCCGTCAAACACCTCGTGCGCCGGGCCCACATGGGGCTTGACCTTGAGCAGTTTCACGCCCAGGTAAGGCACAAACATCACGGCCACGATCCACGACAGCACCAGCGCGATCACCGTGACCGCGAAGATCGCGAAGGTGTATTCACCCACCGTGGAATTCGCCATGCCGATGGGCAGGAAGCCGGCCGCCGTGATCAGGGTGCCGGTGAGCATGGGCATGGCGGTGGCGTCCCAGGTGAAGGTCGCCGCCTTCATCATGGTGTAGCCCTCTTCGAGCTTGCGCACCATCATCTCGACCGCAATGATCGCGTCGTCCACCAGCAGCCCCAGCGCGATGATGAGCGAGCCGAGTGAGATCTTGTGCAGGCCGATGCCCCAGTACTGCATGGCCAGGAAGGTGATGGCCAGCACCAGCGGGATGGTGATGAACACCACCAGGCCGGGCCGAATGTCCAGCACGTAGCGGCGCAGGCCGCGACCGCCCTCGCGCCTGTGAAGGCCAAGCGCCAGGAAGCTGACCGCGAGCACGATCAGCACCGCCTCGATCAGCACCTTGACAAATTCGTTCACCGAGCGCGCCACCGCGGTCGGCTGGTCCTGCACCTGCACCAGGGCCATGCCCGCGGGCAACCGGGTTTCGATGTCGGCCACCGCCACTTTCAGGGCCCTGCCCAGCGCGATGATGTCGCCGCCCTTGGCCATGGAGATGCCCAGCGCGATGCTGTCCAGCCCGTTGTGGCGCACCTTCACCTGCGCCGGGTCCGCATAGCCCAGCCGGATGTCGGCGATGTCGCCCAGGCGCATCTGGGTGCCGTTGGCGGCGCGGATCGGCATGGCGCGCAGCTGCTCCACCGAGTTGAACGCACCGCCCACGCGCACCTGCACCGCATCGGCAGGCGCCTGCACCGCGCCCGCCGATTCGACCGCGTTCTGCTGGCCCAGCGCGGCCAGCACCTGCGGCATGTCCAGCCCCAGCACCGCGAGGCGCTTCTGGGAGATCTCGACATAGAGCTTCTGATCCTGCGCACCAAAGAGTTCGACCTTGTTCACGTCCTTCACGCGCAGCAGGCGCTGGCGCACGTCGTCGGCCACCTGCTTCTTGTCGGCGGGCGAAAAGCCCTCGCCCTGCAGCGCGTAGATGACGCCGAAGACATCGCCGAACTCGTCGTTGAAGAACGGCCCGACCACGCCCTGCGGCAGGGTGCTGCGTATGTCGCCGATCTTCTTGCGTGTCGTGTACCAGACCTGCTGCATCTCCTCGGGCGGCGACGAGTCCCTGACCTGGAACAGCACCACCGACTCACCCGGCTTGGAATAGCTGCGGATCTTGTCGGCGTAAGGCACCTCCTGCAACGTCTTCTCGATCCGGTCACTCACCTGTTCGGCCATCTGCTGCGCCGTGGCGCCCGGCCAGTAAGCCCGCACCACCATGGCGCGGAAGGTGAATGGCGGGTCTTCGTCCTGACCGAGCTGGAAGTAAGCTGCCACGCCCAGCAGCATCAGCACGATCATCAGGTAGCGGGTGAAGGCCTGGTGGTCCAGCGCCCACTGCGAGAGGTTGAAACGCGAGACCCAGGAGCGGGTCCCGTCGGTGGTGTTCGGATGGTGTGCGCTCATGCCGTCCTCACTGCGCGGCGGGTGCGGCGAAACGCGTCACCTTCTGCCCCGGCGAGAGCACATGCGTGCCCGCGGCCACCACCTCTTCACCCGGCTTCAAGCCCTCGGCGATCACGATCAGGTTGCCATTGGCCCCCGCCACCACCACCGGGCGCGGCTGCACCGTCTGGCTCGCCGCATCGAACACCCAGACCGCGCTGCCGTTGGGCCCACCCGAGGCGGAGGCCATGAGCGCGCTGGTGGGCAGCTGGATCAGCGCGGGCACGGCGCCCACCTGCTCCGGCAGCGTCACATAGGCGGTCGCTCCCAGGGGCACCGCCGCCCCGTCCGGCAGCGACAGCTTGACCTGGTAGGTGCGCGTGGCCGTGTCGGCGCTCGCCGCCACCTCACGCACCACGCCACCAAGCGGGGCCCCGTTGCCGGGCGCACCCGTGGCCGCCGCCCACAGGCGCACCTGCGCCGACTGGCCCACGCGCAACTGCGCCAGCCGGTCTTCCGGCACGGCAAACACCACATCGCGGGCGCCATCGCGCGCGACGCGCACCACCGGCGTGCCCGCAGCCACCACCTGACCCACCTCGGCGTCCACCGACAGCACCACACCGGCCGCATCGGCCAGCAAGCGGGTGTAGGCCGCCTGGTTGCCCTGCACGGAGCCTTGGGCCTGAGCCTGGCGCATAGCGGCTTCGGCGGCCTGCAGCGTGGCCTGGCGGCGCTCGATTTCAGCGCCGCTCACAAAGCCCTGGGCCTTCAGGTCGGTGAAACGCTTCAGATCGGCCGCGGCCAGATTGCGCTGGGTCTGCGCCGCGCTCACCTGCGCCTGAGCGGCCTGGCTGGCCAGGGCCAGATCGTTCGCATCCAGTTGCGCCAGCAACTGCCCCG
>JAHIQV010000122.1 GCA_018903185.1 Gammaproteobacteria bacterium
CCGCGCAGGCGTATCAGAGGGGTCTCGCTCACGGCGCCGTCCCTGAGCGTTGTTCGGTGATCACGGCCATGCCTTCGGAGAGACCTTCGCCGCTGACCTCGGTGTTGCGACCGTCGCTGATGCCGGTCTTGACCTGCATGGCCACGGGTTGGTTCTCCTGCAGCACCCAGATCTGGCGCGCGCCGCCGCCGCGCGGGTCGGTGCCCGCTGTTTTGGGCCGGGTGTTGCGGGATGGGCGCGGCATCATTTTCGACAGGATGCTGGTGTTGGCCGCCGCAGCACCGTTGCTGCTGGTGGGCGAGAAGCGCAAGGCGGTGTTGGGGACCAGCAGCACGCCCCTGGCCTCCTTGGCGACGATGGTGGCGGCGGCCGTCATGCCCGGACGCAGGCTCAGGTCGCCGTTGTCCACGTTGAGTGTGGTGGTGTAGGTGACCACGTTGTCGGTCTTGGTGGAGCCAAAGGCCACGCGGTTGATGGTGGCCGGGTAACGGCGCGCCGGGAAGGCGCTCACGGTGAAGGTGGCCTTCTGGTCCACCTTGACCGCGCCCACGTCGGCCTCGTCCACCGCGACATCGAGCTTGAGCTGCGCGAGGTCTTCGGCCACGGAGAACAGCGTCACCGCCTGCAGCGAGGCGGCCACGGCGTTGCCCGGGTCCACCGTGCGGCTGAGCACCACGCCGTTGATGGGCGAGCGGATCGAGGCCTTGGACAGGTTGGTTTCGGTGGTGGCAAGGCCGGCGCGCGATTCGGTGACCGAAGCGCGCGCGGCAGCCTCGCTGCCGACGGCGCGCTCCACGGCCGCCTTCGCGCTGTCCAGCTCCGTGGCCGAGGGCACCTTGCCGCCCGAGAGGCGTGCCACTTCTTCAAAGCGCGCCAGCGTGGCACGCACTTCCTTGGTCGTGGCGACCGCCTGCGCCAGCTGCGCCTGGGCCGCGGCCAGACCGGCGCGCGACTGCGTCACCTGGTCCACCAGCTTGGCGGTGTCCAGCTCCACCAGCACCTGGCCGGCCTTGATGCGGTCGTTCACGTCCACCAGCACCCGCTTGACGGTGCCCGAGAGTTCGCTGCCGATGTTGACCGAGCGCGTGGGCTGCAGCGTGCCGTTGGCGGACACGGTGAGCGTGACGTCGCCCTTTTTCAGCGGCTCGGTCACGTAGACCGGCGCGGCCTTGCTCTGCTGCTGCGATTGCCAGTAGATGATGCCTCCGACCACGGCGACGAGCACGGCAGTGCTGATCCACAGCGCGCTGCGTTGCCACCAGTGCGGCGGGTGGTCGTTGCCCAGCAGGTTTTGCAGGTCGGCGGGGGGGGCGTCTTTTTTGGAGCTCATGGCGATTCGGTTTCGGTGTTCTGGGTTCAGCGGGGGGTGGCTTCAACCGGTGGCGCATCGGGCGTCCAGCCGCCGCCGAGGGCCTTGTACAGGCGCACATGGTCGGCGCTCAACGTGGCCTGGGTGCTGGCCACGCTGTCCTGGGTCGAGAGCAGGGTGCGCTGGGTGTCGAGCACGGTGCGGAAATCGACCAGGCCGCTTTCGTAGCGCTGGCGTGCCAGCAGCTCGGCGTTGGCCGCAGCGGCGCTGGCCGCCTGCAGGCGCACCAGGCGCTCGCGGTCGCCCTGCAGCGCCACCAGCGCGTCTTCCACGTCCTTGACGGCGCTGATCACGCTGCCCTGGTAGGCCACGCGCGCCTGCTCCAGCGCGGCTTCCTGCGCGCGCACCTGGGCTCTGGCCGCGCCGCCGTCGAACAGCGGCGCCGACACGCTGGCCAGCAGCGAACTGGCGACCGACGCGCCGTTGGTCAGCGTTCCCAGCGTCAGCGCGGAGAGGCCCAGCGAGCCGCTGAGGCGAAAGCTCGGGTAGCGGGCTGCATCGGCCGCGGCCACGCGGGAGAGCGCGGCGCTGATGCGGTGTTCGGCGGTCCGCACGTCGGGGCGCTGGCGCAGCGTCTCGGCCGGAAAGGCCAGCGCCAGATCGCCCGCGCCCTGCGGGATCGGTGCGGCGGTGTTCAGTGCGCCCTGCAGCGCGGCGGGCAGCGTGCCGGGTGCCTGGCCGGTCAGCACCGCCACCCCGCTCAGGGCCTGGGCGATGCTGGTCTGCAGCGCCGGGATCTGGGCCGCGGTCTGCTCGCTGGACGCAATGGCCTGTTCCAGGTCGAGCGACGAGGCCAGACCCGCCTGGGTGCGCCAGCGCGTGATCTGCAGCGTTTCGCTCTGTGCGGCGAGGTTGCTGCGCGCGATCGCCAGCCGGGTCTGCAGGCCACGCAGTTCGATGTAGGTGGCGGCGACTTCGGCTGCCAGCGACACCTGCACATCGGCCAGGCTGGTTTCGGACGCGCGGGCATCGGCCTCGCTGGCGTTCAGGGTGCTGCGGTTGCCGCCAAAAATGTCCGGCTCCCAGCTGGCGTCAAAGCCGGCCTGGAAGCGGTTGCTGGCGTCGTTGTCGCCCGACTTGCTGCGCTGCGCCGAGCCCGAAACCCCCACCGACGGGCCAAGGCCGGCCTGCTGCACGTCGCGCTGCGCGCGCGCCTGCAGCAGCGCGGCCTGCGCGCTTTTCACGCTGGTGTTGGCCTGCAGCGCCTGCGTGACCAGCGTGGTGAGGGTGGGGTCGTTGAAGCGCTGCCACCAGGCGGCCAGCCCCGTGGGCGAGGTGGCTGCGCTGACAGGAGCTGCGGACCAGGCCGTCGGCAGCGGGGTTGAAGGCAGCTCGCCGCCAGCCGGTGCCAGGCTGGCGCAGGCCGACAGCAGGGCGACGCTGGCCAGGCCGATCAGGGTGACAGGCCGGCGGACCGGTCGGGCTTGGGAGGGGGGGAGCAGGTTCATGGTGTTCGTTCAGCATACCGGGTACGCCGTTGCCCCATTGTGCGCAAGCGAACATGACCGACTGTGACCGGACGGTGAAGTTCAGGTAAAGCCGATTTGTACTTTGGTGGTATCCGGCCGTCAGCGGTGCATTGAGGTGTGCGTTCCCCGGCGTCAACGCGTCGGGCCGGCGCGGGCTGGTCAGGCCGAGCCGGGTTCCGGTGCGTCGGTTGGCGCCGGATCGGGCCTTGTCGCCACATGCAGCGTCTGCGTGGGGAAGGCGATGGCGGCACCATGGCGCGCCACGATGCGGCCGATGTCAAGCAGCAGCTCCTGCTTGAGCACCTGGAAGTCCACCCAGGCGCGGGTGAGCGTGAAGGCGTAGACCATGATGTCGAGCGAACTGGCGCCAAAGCGGGTGAAGTTCACGATCAGTGTCTGGCTGTTGTCGATGCCGGGGTGGTTCTGCAGCAGGGCCTTGATGTCGGCGACCACGGCTTCCACCTGGGCGAAGTCGTCGTAGCGCAGGCCCAGGGTTTCTTTCAGGCGCCGGTGGCTCATGCGCGAGGGGTTTTCGACCACGATGCTGGTGAACACCGAGTTGGGCACGTAGATCGGATTTTTGTTGAAGGCGCGGATGCGGGTGTGGCGCCAGCTGATGTATTCCACCGTGCCTTCGATGCTCTTGTCGGGCGATCGGATCCAGTCGCCGACGCTGAACGGGCGGTCGAGGTAGATGGTGAGGCCGCCAAAGAAGTTGGCCAGCAGGTCCTTCGCGGCCAGGCCGACCGCGATGCCGCCGACGCCACCGAGCGCGAGCAGGCCCCCGATCTGGAAGCCCAGGGTGTGTGCCACGGTGATGGCGGTGACCACGACCACCAGCAGGCGCAGCAGCTTGTTCAGGGCGAGCGCGGTGGTGAGGTCGAAGGCCTCGCCGCTTTCGGTGCGGCGCCGGATGCTGGTCTGGGTCACGAGCCCGATGAGTTTCCACAGGAACCAGGTCACGCTGACCACGAGGCCGACGTCGCGCCATTGCAGTGCGCCTGTCAGCAGGGCGGGCTCGGGCCAATGCGCATTCAGCGCACGCGCCACCCAGCCCAGCCCGATCAGCCAGATCAGCAACTGCGCGGGCTTGCGTGCCGCGCTCAGCACGGCCTCGTCCCAGGGGTTGGCCGAGCGCAGGGCCCAGCGATGGGCCTGCAGGAACGCCGTGCGCACGGCCTGCCCGACCAGCAGGGTGAGCAGGACGATCGCCAGCACGGATGCCAGCCAGAGTTCAGCGCCCGTGAATTGTTGAAGACTGTCGGTGAGTCGGTTCATGGGCGCGGGTCACTGGAACGCGACTTCGGCAAAGCTGCGCAGCTTGCGGCTGTGCAACTGGTCCGGTCCGCCTGCGCGCAGGCGGTCGATGGCGCGGATGCCGATGCGCAGGTGCTGGTCCACGCGTTCGCGGTAGAAGTGGTTGGCCATGCCGGGCAGCTTGATCTCGCCGTGCAGCGGCTTGTCGCTCACGCAGAGCAGGGTGCCGTAGGGCACGCGGAAGCGGAAGCCGTTGGCGGCGATGGTGGCGCTTTCCATGTCGAGCGCCACCGCGCGCGATTGCGAAAAGCGGCGCTGGGGCTTGTTGTCGGGCAGCAGCTCCCAGTTGCGGTTGTCGGTGCTGGCCACGGTGCCTGTGCGCATGATGCGCTTGACCTCGGCCGGCGGCACGCCGGTGACGTCGGCCACGGCGGCTTCGAGCGCGAGCTGGATCTCGGCCAGCGCAGGGATCGGCACCCACAGCGGCAGTTCTTCGTCGAGCACGTGGTCTTCGCGCACGTAGGCGTGGGCCAGCACGTAGTCGCCCAGCTGCTGGGAGCTGCGCAGGCCGGCGCAGTGGCCGATCATGAGCCAGGCGTGCGGGCGCAGCACGG
>JAHIQV010000123.1 GCA_018903185.1 Gammaproteobacteria bacterium
ACGGCCTGTTCTACGACTGCTTCGACCACGGCGGCGCTGGCGGCGGCTTCGAGAACACCTGGGGCACTGGCAAGCTGATGTTCAGCGCGCTGAAAACCCAGATGGTGCGCATCCACAACCGCCCGGCCTACAACTCCGAGTGCCACGCCACGCGCGACATGGGCGTGGGCGAGCTGAACAACAGCTACGAAGACGCCCAGCTGGCCGACTGCATCCTGTGCACCGGTGCCAACCCCTACGAAACGCAGACCAACTACTTCCTGAACCATTGGGTGGCCAACCTCTCCGGCTCCACGGTGGACAAAAAGAAGAAGTGGTTCCCGGGCGAAACAGCCGCCGCCGCCAAGATCATCATCGTGGACCCGCGCCGCTCGGCCACGGTGGCGATCTGCGAGCAGGTGGCCGGCAAGGAGAACGTGCTGCACCTGGACATCCAGCCTGGCACCGACACGGCGCTGTTCAACACGCTGTTCACCTACGTCGTGCAGCAAGGCTGGACCGCCAAGGACTTCATCGCCCAACACACCAGCGGCTACGACGACGCGGTCAAGACCAACCGCATGAGCCTGGAAGACGGCGCCAAGGCCACCGGCCTCACCGTGGCGCAGATCAGGCAGGCCGCCGATTGGGCCTACAAACCCAAGGCCAGCGGACACCGCCCACGCACCTTCCACCCGTATGAGAAGGGCATCATCTGGGGCAACGACAACTACGTCATCCAGAGCGCACTGGTGAGCCTGGTGCTGGCAACAGAAAACGTCGGGCGCCGCGGCACCGGCGTGTGCCGCCTCGGTGGCCACCAGGAGGGCTACACCCGTCCGCCCTACCCGGGCAACGGCAAGATCTACCTGGACCAGGAAGTCATCGCCGGCAAGGGCCTGATGTACACCCTGTGGGGCACCAACCCGTACCAGACCACGCTGAACGCTGAACAGCATCGGTTGGTGCTGAGCAAGCGCGCCAAGATCGTGGACGAGGCGATCTCGCGGGCCCGCGGTGCGAGCACCGAGCAACTGGTGGACGTGATCTACAACGCCTGCAGGTACCAGGGTGGCATGTTCGTGGCGGCCATGAACCTCTACCCCACTCAGTTGGCCGACGACGCGCACCTGCTGTTCCCGGCGACCCACCCGGGTGAAATGAACCTGACCTCCATGAACGGCGAGCGCCGCATGCGCCTGTCTGAGAAGTTCATGGACCGTCCCGGCTCCGCGAAGCCCGACTGCCTGATCGCCGCCGACATTGCCAACACGCTCAAGGCGATGTACCAGAAAGATGGCAAGGCGGACATGGCCAAACGTTTCGACGGTTTCAACTGGAAGACCGAAGAAGACGCCTTCAACGACGGCTTCCGCCGCGCCGGTCGCCCGGGGGTGGAGTCCATCGACAGCCAGGGTGGCCCCACCGGCTACCTCGCCACCTACGAACTGCTGCGCAAGGCCGGCAACAACGGTGTGCAACTGCCCATCAAGGAGGTCAAGGACGGCAAGCTGATCGGCACCGAGATGGAATACGCCGATGGCAAGTTCAGCACCGGCGACGGCAAGGCCCATTTCAAGCCCGCACCGTGGAACGGCCTGCCCAAAATGGTGGCGGACCAGAAGGCCAGGTACAGGTTCTGGATCAACCAGGGCCGCGCCAACGAAGTCTGGCAGACGGCCTATCACGACCAGTACAACAGCTTCGTGCGCGACCGCTATCCGATGGCCTACATCGAGATGAACCCGGACGATGCCAAGGCACTCGGTGTGGCAGCCGGTGACGTGGTCGAGATCTACAACGACTTCGGTAGCACCTACGCCATGGCCTACCCGCTCAAGGCGATCAAGGCAGGCCAGACCTTCATGCTCTTTGGCTACATCAAGGGTGTGGCCGGAGACGTGGTGACCTCCTGGGTGGACCGCAACGTGGTGCCTTACTACAAGGGCACCTGGGGCGGCATCAAGCGTGTGGGCAGCGTGGACGACTACAAGAAGTCCATCTCCTTCAAGGACCGCCGCTACGCGTAATTGGCCCAAGAAAGGGTGGCGGTGGCCACCCTTTCTTCCTTGAAGCACAACAGACAGGAGACCCCCATGGGTGCTGCCTCACACATGCCGACGCCGGAAGCGCCCCTGCCGGCGTCACCGCGGGAGCGTGATCCATTCACCGACCACCTGGCCGAGGCCTGGATCACATCCCGCCAGAACATATCCCCCAAACGCCTGGTTGAGCCGGGCCCCAACGTTTCACAGCTGGATCAGATTTTTCGAAGTGCCGCCTCGGCACCCGACCATGGGCTGGTCAAGCCCTGGCGGTTCGTCATCGTGCCGCAGGACAAACGCGCCTTGCTGGCCGAGGTCTTTGCACTGGCCTTGGTGGACCGCGATCCAGGCGCAACACTTGAACAGATCGAGTCCGCCCGCGAAAAAGCGCACCGCGCCCCGGCACTGATGCTGGTGGTGGCCCAGTTGGGCGCCTGCGAGCCGCCCATTCCGGCTTTGGAACGCATGGTGTCCGTGGGCGCAGCCGTGCAGAACATGCTCCTGATGGCGCATGGCCAAGGTTTTGGGAGCAGCTTGACCAGTGGGCAAGCGATGCAGTCCACCCGCATGCGCCAGTTGTTTGGGCTCGCTGCGGGCGAAGAAGCGGTTTGTTTCCTGAACATCGGCACCGTCTCCAAACGCAAGGCACGACGCCTGCACCCCGAGGTGCAGAACTTTGTCAGCACGCTGTGACCGCCCTGCTTCGGAACGTCTCTGGCGTTCCCCCGTCGCA
>JAHIQV010000124.1 GCA_018903185.1 Gammaproteobacteria bacterium
CCGCCGACACACAGCGTGGCGAGGCCGTAGCGCTTTTTCGTCCTGTGCAGCTCGTCGATCAGCGTGTTCAGGATCATCGCGCCCGTGGCGCCCAAGGGGTGACCCAGCGCAATCGCACCCCCGTTCACGTTCACCTTCTCGTGCGGTACGCCCATCTCGCGCATGAAGCGCATGGGCACGGCGGCAAAGGCTTCGTTCACCTCGAACAGGTCGATCTGGTGAATGGTGAGGCCGGCCTTGGCCAGCGCCTTGCGCGCGGCAGGCATGGGGCCGGTGAGCATGATGGTCGGGTCCGCGCCCGAGAGCGCGACGGCCACGATGCGCGCGCGCGGTGTGAAGCCGTGGGTCTTGCCCGCGGCCTCGCTGCCGATCAGCATGGCGGCCGCGCCGTCCACGATGCCCGACGAATTGCCCGCGTGGTGCACGTGGTGGATGCGCTCCACCTGCGGGTAGCGTTGCAGCGCCACCGCGTCGAAGCCCATGGCACCGAGTTGCTCGAAGGCGGGCTTCAGCCCGGCCAGGCCCGCCATGGTGGTGTGCGGTTTGATGAACTCGTCCACCGCCAGGATGATCTGGCCCAGCGGATCTTTCACCGGCACCACCGAGTGCTGGAAATGCCCGGCCGCGCGCGCAGCGGCGGCGCGCTTCTGCGATTCGAGCGCGAAGGCGTCCACGTCTTCGCGCGTGAAGCCGTCGAGCGTGGCGATCAGGTCGGCGCCGATGCCTTGTGGCACGAACAGCGTGGCGCTGTTGGTCTCCGGGTCCTGCGCCCAGGCACCGCCGTCAGAGCCGATCGGCACGCGGCTCATGCTCTCCACACCGCCGGCCACGACCAGGTCTTCCCAGCCGCTCTTCACCTTCATGGCGGCCATGTTCACCGCCTCCAGGCCCGAGGCGCAGAAGCGGTTGAGCTGCACACCCGAGCAGCGCCAGTCCCAGCCGGCCTTGAGCGCGGCCACCTTGGGCAGCACCGAACCCTGCTCGCCAATGGGCGAGACCACACCCATCACCACGTCGTCCACCGCCGAGGTGTCCAGGTGGTTGCGGTGCTGCAGTTCGCGCAGCAGGCCGGCCAGCAGGTTGACCGGCTTGACCTCGTGCAGGCTGCCGTCTTTTTTGCCCTTGCCGCGCGGGGTGCGGATGGCGTCGTAAACGAAGGCTTCGCTCATGGGCTTGTCTCCTGGGGGATTTGCCCGGATGGTCGGGCCTATAAGATCAGTATAGACTTTCGCCAAGCAAATGCTTTGTATAAATCACTCCACCCGTCCGGAAGGTGACACCATGATCGACCGCAACCTGTTCAACGCCGACCACGAAGCCTTCCGCGACAGCTTTCGCCGCTTTGTGGAAAAGGAGATTACGCCCTTCCATGAGGGCTGGGAAGAGCAGGGATACGTGGACCGCGATGTCTGGCGCAAGGCCGGCGAAAACGGCTTTCTCTGCATGACCATGCCCGAAGAATATGGCGGCGCCGGGGCCGACAAGCTGTACTCGGTGGCGCAGATGGAGGAGATCGCACACGCGGGCGTGAGCGGTATCGGCTTCGGCCTGCACAGCGAGATCGTGGCGCCGTACATCCTGCACTACGGCACCGAGGCGCAGAAGCAGAAATACCTGCCGTTGCTGGCCACGGGCGAGATGGTGGGCGCCATCGCCATGAGCGAGCCCGCCGCGGGCAGCGACCTGCAGGGCGTGAAGACCACGGCCATCAAACAAGCCGACGGCAGCTACCTGCTCAACGGCAGCAAGACCTTCATCACCAACGGCTGGCACGCCGACCTGGTGATCGTGGTCGCCAAGACCGACCCGGCTGCAGGCGCCAAGGGCACGAGCCTGCTGCTGGTGGAGCAGGGCATGGCGGGCTTCAGCAAGGGCAAGCGCCTGAAGAAGCTGGGCATGAAGGCGCAGGACACGTCGGAATTGTTCTTTGACAACGTCAGCGTGCCTGCCGAAAACCTGCTGGGGGGTGAGGGCAGGGGCTTCATCTGCCTCATGGAGCAGTTGCCCTGGGAGCGCCTGCAGATCGCCATCGGTGCCGTGGCTGCGGCGCAAGCCGCCATCGACTGGACGGTGCAGTACGTGAAAGACCGCAAGGTCTTCGGCCAGCCGGTCGCGAGCTACCAGAACACGCGCTACACACTGGCCGAACTGCAGACCGAGGTGCAGGTGGCGCGCGTGTTCGTGGACAAGTGCTGCGAGCTGATCGTGCAGGAAAAGCTCGACACCGCGACCGCCAGCATGGCCAAGTACTGGTGCAGCGATCTGCAGTGCAAGGTGATGGACGAGTGCGTGCAGCTGCACGGCGGTTACGGCTACATGTGGGAATACCCGATCACCCGGGCCTACGCCGACGCGCGCGTGCAGCGCATCTACGGCGGCACCAACGAGATCATGAAAGAGGTGATCTCGCGCAGCATGGGCCTGGGCGCAAGCTGAGCCAATGACGCCCGGTGCACACCGGCCGCAGAAAAGCCAAAAGGCCCCGTGGGGCCTTTTGTGTATCTGGAGCGGGTGAAGGGAATCGAACCCTCGTATGAAGCTTGGGAAGCTGCCGTTCTACCATTGAACTACACCCGCGAAAACGCTTCGAATGATAACGCACGGGCGTGGCGCCACTCGCTGCGGCTGTTCCGGGTTCCGGAAACGCCCAGACGGACCACCGCCATGACCGATCCAGCGCCTTTCTGACACATTTTTCAAGGAGTTTCATATGCGTTTCCCCGCACGTTTTCCTGCACGACTGGTCCTCGTTGGCGCGCTCGCTGCGGCGCTGGCGGGTTGTGCTGCACCGGGTGGTCCGAACGAAACCGGCGGCATGGTCGTCGGCGGTGTGCTCGGCGGTGCCTTGGGCTCGCAGGTGGGCGGTGGCACAGGCCGCACGGCGGCCACCATCGTGGGCGCGCTGATCGGCGCCAACATCGGCGCCAACGTCGGCCGCTCCATGGACAGCACCGACCGCATGCGCACCGCGCAGGTGCTGGAAACCTCGCAGACCGGCCAGCCGACCCAGTGGGTCAACCCCGACACGCGCAACCAGTACACCGTGACGCCCACGCGCACCTATGAATCGGCCGGCGCGCCCTGCCGCGAATACACCATGCGGGCGATCGTGGGCGGCCGGCCCGACGACGTCTACGGCCGGGCCTGCCGGCAGCCCGATGGCAGCTGGCAGGTGGTGAACTGATAGGCCCTGGGGCGGTTACTTCAGAATGTCGCCGAGGCAGAGGTACTTGATCTCGACGTAGTCGTCCATGCCATGGTGCGAGCCTTCGCGGCCCAGGCCGGACTGCTTGACGCCGCCGAAGGGCACGTGCTCGGTGGCCAGGATGCCGACGTTGATGCCGACCATGCCGTACTCCAGCGCTTCGGCCACGCGGTAGATGCGGCCGATGTCGCGGCTGTAGAAGTAGCTGGCCAGACCGAACTCGGTGTTGTTGGCCGCGTCGATGGCTTCCTGTTCGGTGCTGAACTTGAACACCGGGGCGAAGGGGCCGAAGGTTTCTTCTTTCGCGCACAGCATGTCGGCGGTCGCGTCGGCCACCACGGTGGGCTCGAAGAACTGTCCCGCCAGGCGCTTGCCACCGGCCACCACGCGCCCGCCCTTGGCCACGGCGTCGTCCACGTGGCGTTGCACCTTCACCAGCGCGGCTTCTTCGATCAGCGGCCCCTGGTTCACGCCCTCTTCAAAGCCGTTGCCGACCTTGGCGGTTTTTACCTTGGCGGCGAACTTTTCGACGAACTCGTCGTACACACCCTCCTGCACGTACAGCCGGTTCGAGCAGACGCAGGTCTGGCCGGCGTTGCGGTATTTGCTGGCGAAAGCGCCTTCCACCGCGCTGTCGATGTCGGCGTCGTTGAACACGATGAAGGGTGCGTTGCCGCCGAGTTCGAGCGACATCTTCTTCACCGTCGGCGCGCTCTGCGCCATCAGGATGCGGCCCACTTCGGTGGAGCCGGTGAAGCTGATGTGGCGCACCACGTCGCTGGCGCAGATCACTTTGCCGACGGCGATGGAGTTCTGGTCGTCGGCCGTGATCATGTTCAGCACACCGGCCGGGATGCCGGCGCGGATGGCCAGCTCGGCGGCGGCCAGCGCGGTCAGCGGCGTGAGTTCGGCGGGCTTGATGATGACCGGGCAACCGGCGGCCAATGCGGGCGCGACCTTGCGCGTGATCATGGCGAGCGGGAAGTTCCAGGGCGTGATGGCCGCGCAGACGCCGATGGGCTGCTTGAGCACCATCAGGCGGCGGTTGTTGTCGAACTGCGGCAGGGTCTCGCCGTTGACGCGCTTGGCTTCTTCGGCAAACCACTCGACGAAGCTCGCGCCGTAGGCCACTTCGCCCTTGGCTTCGGCCAGCGGCTTGCCCTGCTCGGCGGTCATGATGCGGCCCAGGTCGTCCTGGTTGGCCATGAGCAGGTCGTACCACTTGCGCAGGATGATGCTGCGCTCCTTGGCCGTCTTGCCCTTCCAGCCAGCCCAGGCGGCGTTGGCGGCGGCGATGGCTTTCTCGGCATCGGCCGGGCCCAGGTTGGCCACGTCGGCGAGCTTCTGGCCGGTGGCCGGATCGAGCACGTCAAAGCGGCTGCTGCCCTTGACCCACTCGCCGTTGATCAGCGCGTCGGTTTTTAGCAGGGTCGGGTCCTTGAGTTGGGCCAGGGGGGAGGTCTTCATGTCCATGGGATGTCTCGCTCGGTTCGGTAAAAAGAAGAGGTTAGCGCCAAATGCGCTGCAGCGCCGTCACCGGTATTTCACACCCGGCAACACGCACAGCATTTCAAACAGCAGGTTGGCGCCGAGCAGGGCGGTGTTGCCGCTGGTGTCGTAGGCCGGGGACACTTCGACCAGGTCGCAGCCCACGAGGTTCAAGCCGCGGCAGCCGCGCACGATCTCCAGCGCCTGCGGCACGGTGAGCCCGCCAATCTCGGGCGTGCCGGTGCCGCCGGCGTAGGCCGGGTCGATGCCGTCGATGTCGAAGCTGAGGTAGGTGGGTGTGTCGGGACCGATCTTTTCGCGGATTTGCGCCATCAAGGGCGCCAGGCTGGTCCACCAGACCTCGTGCGCCGGCACCACGGTGAAGCCCTGCTGGCGCGGCCAGTCGAAGTCTTCGGCCGAATAGCCGCTGCCGCGCAGGCCGATCTGCCAGACCTTGTCGCCGATGAGCAGGCCTTCTTCCACCGCGCGGCGGAACGGGGTGCCGTGGGCGATGGCCTCGCCAAACATGTCGGGGTTCACATCCGCGTGCGCGTCCACATGGATCATCGCCACCGGGCCGTGTGTCGCCTTCATCGCTCGCAGGATCGGCAGGGCGATGGTGTGGTCACCGCCGAGCGTGAGCGGGATGCAACCGGCCTCGATGATGGGGCGGTAGTGCTGCTCGATGAGGTCCACCGACTTCAGCAGGTTGTAGGTGTTGATCGCCACGTCGCCCAGATCGGCCACCTGCAGCGCGTCGAAGGGCGCGGCGCCGGTGGCCATGTTGTAGGGGCGGATCAGGCAGGACTCGGCGCGGATCTGGCGCGGGCCGAAGCGCGCACCCGGGCGGTGGCTGGTGCCGGTGTCGAGCGGCACGCCGATGAAGCCGGCGTTCAGACCTTTGGCACTGGTGGCGACGGGCAGCCGCATCATGCTGGCGAGGCCGCCAAAACGCGGCATGGTGTTGCCGCCCATAGGCTGGTTGAAAGCGGTGGAGTCGCTCATGGCATCAGGCTCGCGGACGGTTGAGCTGGAAATCCAGGTGGGCCTTCACCGTCGGCCATTCGCCAGCCACGATGCTGTAGACGCAGGTGTCGCGCAGCGCACCGTGTGCATGGGGGTGGCGGTTGATCTGGTGCGAGCGCAGCACGCCGTCCAGTTTGGCGCCCAGCCGTTCGATGCCGCGCCGGCTCTGGTGGTTGAAGAAGTGCGTGCGGAATTCGACCGCGATGCAGTCCAGCACCTCGAAGGCGTGCGCCAGCAGCAGTCGCTTGCATTCGGTGTTGAGCGGGCTGCGCTGCACGGCCGTCCGGTACCAGGTGGAGCCGATCTCGACGCGGCGGTTGGCGGCGTCGATATTCATGTA
>JAHIQV010000125.1 GCA_018903185.1 Gammaproteobacteria bacterium
AGGCTTCGCTGTGACCAAGTCGCAAGTTCGCATGCCCAACGGGCCGCTGAAGAACGCTGGCGACTACACCGTGAGCGTCAACCTGCACACCGACGTCACCATCGATGTCGCTGTTTCGGTGCTCGGCGAAACCGCCTGATCGCTCCCGCCATCCCCGGCAGCTTGCTGTCGGGCGTGGAACCGGAAGCCGCCGCCCTCGGGCTGGCGGCTTTTTTATTTCTGCCGGCCACGTTGGCGCTTTGGCCGGACTTGTCCCACGATCTCCCCCGGAAGTTCACGGGTTGTCCACAGACTTGTCCCCTGACAGGCCGGTGCCCCGGACGTACCATTGGCGCTACTTCAGGAAAGCCATGTCAACCGCATTCTCCAGCCCCCTTTCTTCGTTTGATGCCGGACTTGACGAGGTCGATTTCGGTGCCGACCGGCAGATCGCCCAGCTGCGTGTTCCGCCGCATTCCATCGAGGCCGAATCTAGTGTGCTGGGTGGCCTGCTGCTCGACAACCACGCCTGGGACCGCGTGGCCGATCTGGTCAACGATTCCGACTTTTACCGCTACGAACACCGTCTGACGTATTCCGCCATCGCCTCGCTGGTCAACGCCAGCAAGCCGGCCGACGTGGTCACGGTGTTTGAACACCTGCAGAACCTGGGCAAGGCCGACGAGGCCGGTGGCCTGGCCTACCTGAACTCGCTGGCGCAATACGTGCCCAGCGCCGCCAACATCCGCCGCTACGCCGAGATCGTGCGCGAACGCGCCATCCTGCGCAAACTGGTCGCTGCCAGCGACGAAATCGCCACCGCGGCCTTCAATCCGCAAGGCCGGCAGGTCGCCAAGATCCTGGACGAAGCCGAGCAGAAGATCTTCAAGATCGGCGAAGAAGGCTCGCGCATGAAGGAGGGCTTCCAGGGCATGGACACGCTCGTGGTCGAGCTGCTGGACCGTGTGCAGGAAATGGCCGACAACCCGATGGACGTGACGGGCGTGCCCACCGGTTTCATCGATCTGGATCGCATGACCTCGGGCCTGCAGGCGGGCGACCTGGTGGTGCTGGCCGCGCGCCCATCCATGGGCAAGACGGCGTTCGCCATCAACATCGCCGAGCACGTGGCGCTCAACGAAGGTCTGCCGGTGGCGGTGTTCTCCATGGAAATGGGCGCGTCCCAGCTCGCGGTGCGTATCGTCGGCTCCATCGGCCGCATCAACCAGGGCCACCTGCGAACCGGCAAGCTCACCGACGACGAGTGGCCGCGCCTGACCGAGGCGATCGAGAAGCTGCGCAACGTGTCGCTGCACATCGACGAAACCCCGGGCCTGACCCCGAGCGAGCTGCGCGCCAACGCGCGGCGCCTGTCGCGCCAGTGCGGCAAGCTGGGCCTGATCGTGGTTGACTACCTGCAGCTCATGAGTGGATCCAGCTCCGACGGCGGGGACAATCGTGCCACCGAACTCGGCGAGATTTCCCGGGGCCTGAAGATGCTGGCCAAGGAGCTGCAGTGCCCGGTGATCGCGCTCTCCCAGCTCAACCGCTCGGTTGAAACCCGCACCGACAAGCGCCCCATGATGAGCGATCTGCGCGAGTCCGGCGCCATCGAGCAGGATGCGGACATCATCATGTTCATCTACCGCGACGAGTACTACACCAAGGACGCCTGCAAGGAGCCGGGCGTGGCCGAGATCATCATCGGCAAGCAGCGCAACGGACCGACAGGCACCGTGAAGCTGACCTTCCTGAACACGCTCACACGTTTCGAGAGCCTCGCGGGCGGCGGCGATTTCTGAGCCACCTGTCACCCAAAGAAAAACCCGGTATTTGCCGGGTTTTTCTTTGGAGCGGGGTGAAGCTCGCTCAGAGGACTTCGCTCGCGAAATCCGCCAACCGTGAACGCTCGCCACGGGCCAGGGTGATGTGCCCGCCGTGCGGCCAGCCCTTGAAGCGGTCCACCGCGTAGGTCAGGCCCGAAGAACCCTCGGTGAGGTAGGGCGTGTCGATCTGCGCCAGGTTGCCCATGCAGATGATCTTGGTGCCCGGGCCCGCTCGGGTGATCAGGGTCTTCATCTGCTTGGGTGTCAGGTTCTGCGCCTCGTCGATGATCACGTACTTGTTCATGAAGGTGCGCCCGCGCATGAAGTTCATGCTCTTGACCTTGATGCGGCTGCGGATCAACTCGTTGGTGGCGGCGCGGCCCCATTCGCCGGCGTTGCCGCCGTCGCCCTTGGCCAGGAACTCCAGGTTGTCGTCGAGCGCGCCCATCCAGGGGCCCATCTTTTCTTCTTCGGTGCCGGGCAGGAAACCGATGTCTTCACCCACGCTCACGGTGGCGCGGGTCATGATGATTTCGGTGTAGCGGCGGTCATCCAGCACCTGGGTCAGGCCGCTGGCCAGGGCCATCAGTGTCTTGCCGGTGCCGGCCGTGCCGGCCAGGGTGACGAAATCGACCTCGGGGTCCATCAGGATGTTGAGCGCGAAGTTCTGTTCGCGGTTGCGGCTGGTGACGCCCCAGACGGCGTTTTTCAGGTGGGTGAAGTCCTTGAGCGTCTTGAGGACCGCGGTCTTGTCCCGGATTTCGGTCACGCGGGCGTACAGCGAGGGTTCGCCGGGCGCTTCGAAGTACACAAACTGGTTGATGTAGAACTGGCTCACCGCCGGACCGCTGACGCGGTAGAAGGTGTGGCTGCCGCTGGCCCAGCTCTCGATCGTCTTGCTCTGGCGGGTCCAGAAGTCCTGCGGCAGGGCCAAGGCACCCGCATAGAGCAGTTCACCGTCATCCAGGGTCTTGTCGTTCTGGTAGTCCTCGGCGGCCAGGCCCAGCGCACGGGCCTTGACCCGCATGTTGATGTCCTTGGACACCAGGATCACTTCGCGCTGAGGGTGCTTGTCGCGCAGGGCGTGAACCACGCCCAGAATCTGGTTGTCGGCCTTGCCCTGGGGCAGGCTGGCGGGCAACTGGGCGTCCAGCGGTTCGGTCTGGAAAAACAGCAAGCCGCGCGCAGACAGGTGGCCGGTGGCCGAGAGCTTGAGGCCGCGTGTCATGTCGCCGCCTTGCTGTGCGACCAGGGCATCGAGCGTGCGGCTGGTCTGGCGGCCGTTGCGGGCGACTTCCGTCATGCCCTTCTTGTGGCCGTCGAGCTCTTCGAGCACGATCATGGGCAGGAAGATGTCGTGTTCCTCGAAGCGGAACAGGCTCATCGGGTCGTGCAGCAGCACGTTGGTGTCCAGCACGAACAAACGGGCCGGTCCGGTTGACCCGCCGGATTTGGCGCGCCCTGCGCGGCGGTTGCTGGCCACGGGCGAAGCGCGCGACACGGTCTCGCTGCCGATTGGTGGTTTGCCCGTTGGCTGGGGCGCACGGAATTCGACCGGTTGGCGTTCGGCTGCCGGGGCGGCGGGAGATGGCCCACGCACGGCAGGTTGGGATGGCACCGGAGCCAACTCTGGCTTGCGCTCCCGGCCACGGGAGCGCGCACCGGCTTTTGAAGTCGTCGCCTCGCTGGCGGGTGCCGCAGGAGCGGCACGCAAGGGAGAGACCGCTCGCTCGGGTTCTGGAGAAAAGCTGATCAATTCTTCTGATGCCCTGAGGCTGTAGGCATCGGAGGCAAGCAGGGCGGCGCGTTTGGAGGGGGCAGGTGGCAGTGGCATGGAGGGCTTGGAGGTTCAGCGCTGGGCCGGAAAGCAAAAAGCCGCCGGGAAAACCGGGCGGCTTTTTGGGCTGCTGAGGGCAGTGAAAGAGGGGCGGGCGAAAAATCTTCCCAATGTCATGAACCCATTATGCACGAGCCATATGACGGTCAAATTCCACCGCCACCGGCGGTGTGGTTAAGCTCAAACGGCCTTTTTCAGGGCCTTGACGGCTTTCAGCACGTCTTCAACATGGCCCGGCACCTTCAGTCCGCGCCATTCCTCCTTGAGCACGCCATCGGCGCCAATCAGGAAGGTGCTGCGTTCGATGCCCTTGACTTTTTTGCCGTACATGATCTTGTTCTTGACCACGCCAAACATGTGGCACATTTTTTCTTCCGTGTCGGCGATCAGTTCGAACGGCAGTTCAAGCTTGGTTTTGAAGTCATCGTGCGACTTCATGTTGTCGCGCGAGACGCCGAACACATGGGCCCCAGCCTTGACGAAGTCTTTGTACTTGTCACGGAACTGCATGGCCTCGGTGGTGCAGCCGGGCGTGTTGTCTTTCGGGTAAAAATACAGCACAACGGTCTGGCCGAGGTGGGTCTGGTTGCTGACTTTGATGCCGCTGGTGGCCAGGGCTTCAAATTCGGGAATGGGTTTGTTGACAACGACTGCCATACTGCGTGGACCCCTGACGTAAGTTGGTGGTGATTCGTTGGCTTCCCGGACGCATCGAGAACGCCGTGCGCGGCGTGCGCCCAATGGCTGTCGAGGCAGGAAACAATCCACTATTTTACCCTGAACGGGGATGCCGGGCCGAGGATGGACCCGAATGGACCGCTCGGTACCCGTGTATTCAGGTGCCAATCAGCAGGGCGGCCAGCACCCGCCGGCCTTCGCCGGCGAGGATGTTGTAGGTGCGGCAGGCCGCCAGGGTGTCCATGGTTTCCACGCCAATACGCTGGTTGATCAGGCACTCCAGCATGCCCGGACGCACGAACCGCAGGCGCGGGCCACTGCCAAACACCACCAGCTCGGGCTTTACAGGCGAGCAGCTCAGCAGTTGCTCGAAATGCGCGGGTTCCAGGTCTTCGAACCGCTCGCAGGCCCACGGCAGCAATTCCCCGGACGACGCGAGGATGAGGCTTTGCGTGTGGCGCTGACCGTTGATCGCGATCCATCCATCGCCGTAAGCGTTGATGGTGTGCAGATCGGGCTTGTCAGCGTGCAGTTTCATGGGAAAGTCGGGCGCAGGAATGGGGCGGAGCGTGCACGGATACGGTGAAAAACTGTGGTCAAATTGCAGGTTTTCCCTACAAGACGCACCGTAATATAGCGCCCAGCGCCATAGCCCGGCTCTCCACCCCTTTCTACGGCCCCCAAGCGGGAGGGACTTTGAAAACCATCCAGAAATCCGCCAAGCTCGCCAACGTCTGCTATGACATCCGCGGTCCCATCATGGACGCGGCGCGCCAGATGGAAGAAGAGGGCCACAAAATCATCCGCCTGAACATCGGCAACCTGGCGGTGTTTGGTTTTGATGCCCCCGAGGAAATCCAGCAGGACATGATCCGCAACCTGCCGAACTCGGCGGGGTACTCGGACAGCAAGGGCATTTTTGCGGCGCGCAAGGCGGTGATGCACGAGACGCAGAAACAGGGCGTCAAGGGCGTGACGCTGGATGACATCTACCTCGGCAACGGCGCCAGTGAGCTGATCGTGATGGCCACCAATGCCTTGCTCGACGATGGCGACGAGCTGCTGCTGCCATCGCCCGACTACCCGCTGTGGACGGCGGCGGTCAGCCTCTCGGGTGGCACGCCGGTGCACTACCTGTGCGACGAGTCCAACGGCTGGATGCCCGATCTGGACGACATCCGCCGCAAGATCACGCCCGCGACCAAGGGCATTGTGGTCATCAATCCGAACAACCCGACCGGTGCGCTCTATTCCGACGAACTGCTCCAGGCGATCGTGGCAATCGCGCGCGAGCACGGCCTGGTGATCTTTGCCGACGAGGTGTACGACAAGGTGCTCTACGACGGCGTGAAACACACCGCCATGGGCAGCCTGTCGGAAGACGTGCTGACGCTGACCTTCAATTCGCTGTCCAAGAGTTACCGCTCCTGCGGATACCGCGCGGGCTGGATGATCGTCTCGGGCAACAAGAAGCCGGCCCGGGACTACATTGAGGGCCTGAACATGCTCTCGAACATGCGCCTGTGTGCCAACGTGCCGGGCCAGTGGGCGATCCAGACCGCGCTCGGAGGCTACCAGAGCATCAACGATCTGGTGTGTGAAGGTGGTCGACTGCGCCGCCAGCGCGACCTGGCCTACGAACTGATCACCGCCATTCCGGGCGTGAGCTGCGTCAAGCCGACGGCGGCGCTCTACATGTTCCCGCGCCTTGACCCGGCGATGTATCCGGTTGAAGACGACCAGCAGCTGTTCCTGGAGCTGCTGCAGGAAACCCGCGTGATGCTGGTGCAGGGCTCGGGCTTCAACTACCCGGACAACCAGCACTTCCGCATCGTTTTCCTGCCGCACGAGGACGATCTGCGCGAAGCCATTGGCCGCGTGGCCAAGTTCTTCGAAGGCTGGCGCAAGCGCCATGCGTCCGCACACGCATCAATCGCCCCCGCAATGGGCAACACCGCCACTCTGGCGGCTCCCTAAACTGGGCACCTCAGGTCATGGCCTGGCACCGATATTTTTGAAGCCGAGAGTTAACAACGATGAAACCGATCCAAGTAGGCCTGCTGGGTATAGGCACCGTGGGCAGCGGCACGTTCCACGTGCTGCAGCGCAACCAGGAAGAAATCAAGCGCCGCGCCGGCCGTGGCATCGAGATCACCATGGTGGCCGACCTTGACGTGGCGCGTGCCCAGGGCATCGTCGGCCCGGACGTGACCGTGGTGAACGATGCGCGCGCCGTGATCGCCAATCCCGATATCGACATCGTGATCGAGCTGATCGGTGGCTACGGCGTCGCCAAGGCCCTGGTGATGGAAGCGATTGCGGCCGGCAAACACGTGGTGACCGCCAACAAGGCTTTGCTCGCTGTGCACGGCACCGAGATTTTTGCTGCGGCTTCAGCCAAGGGCGTGATGGTGGCGTTTGAAGCGGCCGTGGCCGGTGGCATTCCCATCATCAAGGCGCTGCGCGAAGGCCTCACCGCCAACAGCATCCAGTGGATCGCCGGCATCATCAACGGCACGACCAACTTCATCCTGTCCGAGATGCGCGACAAGGGGCTGGACTTCGACGTCGTGCTCAAGGAGGCGCAGCGCCTGGGCTACGCCGAAGCCGACCCGACCTTCGACATCGAAGGCGTCGACGCGGCCCACAAGGTCACGCTCATGAGCGCGATCGCTTTCGGCATCCCGGTGCAGTTCGACAAGGCCTACGTCGAGGGCATCACGAAGCTGGGCGCGACCGACATCAAGTACGCCGAACAACTGGGCTACCGCATCAAGCTGCTGGGCATCACCAAGCGCACGGCGCAGGGCATCGAGCTGCGCGTGCACCCGAGCCTGGTGCCGTCCAAGCGCCTGATCGCCAACGTGGAAGGTGCGATGAACGCGGTGGTGGTGCAGGGCGATGCCGTGGGCACCACGCTGTACTACGGCAAGGGTGCGGGCAGCGAGCCCACCGCCTCGGCCGTGATCGCCGACCTGGTGGACATCACCCGCCTGCACACCGCCGACCCGCTGCACCGCGTGCCGCACCTGGCGTTCCAGCCCGACAAGATGAGTGACTTGAGCGTGTTGCCGATGAGCGAGGTGGTGACCAGCTACTACCTGCGCCTGCGCGTGGCCGACGAAGCCGGCGTGCTGGCCCAGGTGACGGGCTTGCTGGCCAATGCCGGCATCAGCATCGACGCGGTGCTGCAGCGCGAGGCCGACGAAGTGGGCGGCGAAGGCTCGAATCAGACCGACCTGATCATCCTCACGCACGACATCCGCGAAGGCACCATGAACGACGTGCTTGCGCAGATGCAGGCGCTGCCTTCGGTGCTGGCACCGATCACGCGCATCCGGAAAGAAGAACTGAACTGAGATGCTGTACCTCTCCACCCGCGGTCACCCGGACCGCAAGCACTTCTGCGAAATCCTGCTGGAAGGCCTGGCGCCTGATGGTGGTCTGTATTTACCCGAGCGTTACCCGCAGGTGGAAGCGGCCACGCTGGCGCGCTGGCGCAGCGTGTTCAATGGCGGCGCGCCCGGTGGCTATGCCGCGCTGGCGTTCGAGGTGCTGTCGCTCTACATCGACGACATTCCCGCGGCCGACCTGAAGGCCTTGTGTGAGAAGACCTACACCGAAGCGGTGTATGGCACGGCGGCCATCGTGCCGCTGAAACAGCTCGAAGACGGCTTTTACCTGGAAGCCTTGTCCAACGGCCCGACCCTGGCCTTCAAGGACATGGCCATGCAGCTGCTGGGCAACCTGTTCGAATACGAGCTGGCGCGCCGCGGTGAAGAACTCAACATCCTGGGGGCAACGTCTGGCGACACCGGCAGCGCGGCCGAATATGCGATGCGCGGCAAACACGGCGTGCGTGTCTTCATGCTCAGCCCGCACGGCCGCATGAGCCCGTTCCAGCAGGCACAGATGTTCAGCCTGACGGATGAGAACATCCACAACATCGCCATTGAAGGCGTGTTCGACGACTGCCAGGACATCGTCAAGAACGTGTCGAACGACCTGGCCTTCAAGCGCCAGTACAAGATCGGCACCGTCAACTCGATCAACTGGGCTCGGCTGCTGGCGCAGGTCGTCTACTACTTCGCCGGCTATTTCCAGGCGACCACGAGCAATGACCAGAAGGTGAACTTCACCGTGCCCAGCGGCAACTTCGGCAACGTCTGCGCGGGCCATGTGGCACGCCAGATGGGCCTGCCGATCCAGACGCTGGTGGTGGCGACGAATGAAAACGACGTGCTCGACGAGTTCTTCCGCACCGGCGTCTACCGCGTGCGCGCCAGCGCCGACACGCACGAGACCTCCAGTCCGTCGATGGATATCTCCAAGGCCAGCAACTTCGAACGTTTCGTGTTTGACCTGCTGGGCCGCGACGGCGCGCGCGTGAAGGCGCTGTTTGGCGAGGCGTTGAGCAAGGACGGCCGTTTTGATCTGGGCGCCGACCCGGTGTTTGCCGAAGCCGCGAGCCACTACGGGTTTGTCAGCGGCAAGAGCACCCACGCCGACCGCCTGGCCACCATCAAGGACACCTTCGAGCGCTTCGGCGTGATGATCGACACCCACACCGCCGACGGCGTGAAGGTGGCGCGCGAGCATTTGAATGCGGCGACGCCGATGATCGTGCTGGAAACCGCCTTGCCCATCAAGTTCGCCGA
>JAHIQV010000126.1 GCA_018903185.1 Gammaproteobacteria bacterium
CGGGCGTGAAGCCCGGCGCGATCTGCACCAGCACCGCGTTCACGCTGCGGCTGCTGGTCTGCAGGTTCTGCACCGCCTCCAGCAGGCCGGGGCTGCCCGGCCGGTTGAAGGCCGGGTTGGCCGCGGTGCGCGCGCGGTCGTTGACGATGGCGTCGTTGTCTTTCAGGAACTGGGTTTCCTGCGCGTCCTTCAGCGGTACGAACAGCATCGGGTCGCCTCCCGACGACACCATGCGCCGCGTCAGCCCCACCACCGCGTAGTCGTGGCGGCGGATGCGCACCGTCTCGCCCAGCTGGAAGCCGGTCTTCACGTCGGCCACCGCCTCGTAGTGGCTGCGCGTGGGGTGGCGTCCGGCCACCAGGTAGCCGGGTGCACCCGGCATGCCGGGCTCCATGCCCACCACCATCACCCGGTTGTCCTGTCCGTCTTTCTGCACCTGCATGGTGAGGTAGGCCACGTTGGCCGCGGCCGCCACGCCGGGCATGCCGCGCACGCTGCGCACCACGTCGTCCTTGATGCTCGACGACTCGGCGTACGGCCCCTGCGTGTCCTTCTGCACCACCCACAGGTCGGCGCGGCTGTTGCTCAGCAGCGCGTGCGCGTCGTCCACCATGCCGCGGTACACGCCCGCCATCGTCAGCGTCACGCCGATCAGCAGCCCCAGGCCCAGCCCGGTCAGCACGTACTTGCTCCAGCCGTGCAGGATGTCGCGCCCGGCCAGACTGATCACTTCGCGCCTCCCGCCGGCACCAGCTGCTCCACCACCGCGATGCGCGCGTCGGGTTTGAGCGCGCTCTGGCTGTACAGCACCACGGTGTCGCCTTCACTCAATCCTTCCAGCGCCTGCACCGTTCCGTCCAGCCCCTGCACGCCCAGCGTCACCGGAGCAAATTCCAGCCCGCCGTCCTTCAGGCGCCAGACGCCGGTTGTCCCTTCGTGCTGCACCACCGCCGCGTTCGGCAGCAACAGACGCTCGGCCGTGGCCGGCAACTGCAAGGTCACTTCCGCCATCTCCCCCACAGAAACGCCGCTGGGCAGTGCGTCAAACGCCACCATCGCCAGCCGCTCTTCGGTCACGCTGTCGGCCAGCGCTTCCACGCGCGCCACCTTGCCGGCCAGCGTTTCGCCCGGGCGCGAACGCAGGGCGATGCGCGCCACCAGCCCCGGCGCCAGCCCGGCCGATCGGCCCTGGTCCACCCGCAGCTTCACCCACAGGCTGGCCGGGTCCATCAGCCGCAGCACCGCCTGGCCCGCCACCACCGTGGTGCCGGCCTCGGCGTCGCGCGCGGTCACCACCGCCGCGGCAGGCGCCACCAGTTTCAGATTGCCACGCTGCTGCGCCAGCGCCGCGCGTTCGGCGCGCAGCCGCGCGATGTCCATCGCGCTGCCACCCAGGTTGGCCTGCGCCGCCGCCACACCCGCGTTGGCCGAGGCCACCTCCTGTGCCCGCGCCTCCAGCGCGCCCGCACTGATGAAGTTCTGGTTCGCCAGGTCCTGGTTGCGTTTCAGGTTCGCCGCTGCGAGCGCGCGCCGCGCCTGTGCGTCATTCACCTGCGCGCCCGCCGCCTGCTGCGTGCTCTGTGCCCGGGCCAGCGAGGCGTCCAGCGCCGCCAGCCGCTGGTCCAGGTCCACCGGGTCCATCTCGGCGAGTGCCTGGCCGGGTTGCACCGCCTCGCCCACGTCCACCTGCACGCCCAGCACGCGCCCGGCCACCGTCGGCCCCACCATCCAGCTGCGCCGCGCCTCGACCTGACCGATGCCAAAAATGGCCGGGCTCACGCTGCCCTTCTTCACCTCGGCCACCTGCACCTTCACCGGCGCCAGCGGCCCGGTGCGCAGCGCCACATAGGCCAGCGCGGCCACCAGCGCCAGCGCCATCCCGCCCAGCAGCAGGCGGCGCGAGTTTTGGGGGTTCATCTTCATGCGGGGGTCTCCTGGGTGCGCCGGGCCTTTGCGGTCGGCGCGGCAATCGCTTGTTGAAAAAGGTCAAACACGGCGGGCGCCATCTGGCGCATCGCGCCCACCTGGCCGCTCAGCAGCGACTGCATCACCAGCCCCTGCACCGAGCCAATGAACAGCACCGCCGCCGCCTGCAGGTCGGTGCCCGGCGCCAGCAGCCGCGCCGCCTGTGCCCGTTGCAGCAGGCCGGTGAGCAGCGTGCGGTAGGCCTGCATCAGCCCGCGCACGCGCGCCTTCAGCGGCGTGTCCTCGGGGTGCTGCAGCTCCTGAAAGATCACCCGCGGCACGCCCGGCTGCTCCACCACGAAATCCACATGCGCCATGAACACCGCGCGCAGCGCCGCCAGCGGCTGCGTCTGCACGGCCGCCGCCGCGTGCAGGCGGGCCAGCAGCTCCTGGTGGGCGAAGTCGATCACGGCCAGCCAGATCGCTTCCTTGCTCTCGAAATGGCGGAACACCGCGCCCTGCGTGATGCCCACCGCCTGCGCCAGCGCGCCGGTGGTCACCTCGGCCGGGCTGCGCTCGGCGGCCAGCGCCAGCGCCGCGGCCACCAGTTCGGCCTGGCGGGTTTGCGTGGGTTGTTTGGTGGACATGGGTCATTAATGTAATTGAGTAATTACTTATATTCAAGCGAAGAATCCGACGATGCCCGGCGTCTACCATCCGGGCCATGCCGCACCACCACGGCACGCTGCAGCACAGCCACCCGCACGCGCCCGACGTGCACCACCGACATGGGCACTGAGAGGTGGCCTCTGGCTGCTATCCGGCCCATGTGCCTCTCTGGGCAACGGCTGAACACCTCACTGGCTCAGCCGTTCGCGATGCGGCTGACCAAAGCCTTGGTGAATTCCGCCGTGCTGGCCTTGCCCCCCAGATCGCCTGTCCGGATGGTGTCGACGTTCAGCGTCGCACCGAGCGCCTGACGCCGGTGCGTGGCCTGTTCCGTGAGTTTGACCTGGTCTCCAGCACCATCGCGGCTGCCAGCAGCAGGGCTGTGGGGTTGGCGATCCCCTGGCCAGCGATGTCGGGCGCTGAACCGTGGACCGCTTCGAAGATGGCAGCGTCTGCGCCGGTGTTGGGCAGCAGGCGACCTTTGCCAAACTGCCCTGAGCGCTTGGCTTCAAGGATGGTGATCAAAAGGCATCCAGCGGGTTTCTCGTCTCCCGCAACACGTCGTGCACTTCGGCCTCGATGCCGGCCCAGGCCTGCTCCGACATGCCCGACGGACATCGCAGGTGCTTGGGCATGCGGGCGGAGAGGGCCATGCCCTTGCGCGCAAACGCGATGCTGTTGCCGCCCTCGCGCGCTGCCACCGCAACTGTTTCTCCGTTGAAGCTCAAGGTTATGCGCTCCAGGTAGGCGCCGAAATACAGATCGAGTTCATGCAGGTTGCAGACCAGGACGCCCCCGGTGGTGAGCAGCCGCGCGCAATGGCAGTAGAAGTTCTGGGTGCCCAGAGACGGGGACATGTCATCGGCATTGAACCCGTCGACCATGATGACGTCGTAGCTCGCGTCGTCCATCGCAGCAACGAAGTCCGCACCATCGGACTGCACCACCCGGAAGTCTTGCTGATCTGGCGGCACCTCGAACTGGTCGCGCAGCGCCATCACCCGCGGATCGATCTCGACCACCGTGATGTCGGTGCCGGGAAAGTGCCGGTGGCAGAACTTGGGCAGCGATCCCCCACCCAGCCCGATCATCAGCATGTGGCGTGCACGGGGCTGAAACAGCACGAACCCCATCATCAGGCGCGTGTAGTTCAGCACCAGGCGGTCGGGGGCGCGCAGGTCCATCGCGCTTTGCACATCGGTTGCACCGAAGCGCAGTGCGCGTTCAAAGCGTTCGTGTTCGATCCGGACATGTCGCAAAGTCAGGCCTGCTTTGACAGCAGCCTGCCGGACCGTGGTTTCGTGCTCAAAGGTCATGCGATCTTCCTGGCCTGAGCAGGGCTTCTTCAAGGCGCGTCGCGTCCTCGCAGATCAGGCCGTATTCCGGGTTGGTCTCACAGGCGCGCTGGACCGATTCGAGATCAGCCGCGCCGAAACACACCGCGTCCAGCCAGTTCATGGCGCGCATGAACGCGGGCAGGGTGCAGGCGCAGTCGCCAAACCGGCGTTCAAAAGCCCGCATGTCAGCGTGTTCATGGCTCTCGTCCAGACAGGGCGACGACCAGCGCACAAAGCCGTCCTCCAGCCAGGCCGTCACCACCCACCAGGCCCTGGCCTCTCCCATCGGCCGGAAGCTGATGGCCATCCGTGCCACCGACCTGGGTGTGAGGGAACGTTCCTGCGCCCGCATCATGGGTGCACCCGGTTCCCGCGGCACATCCCATCGTCAACGTCCTGCCACAGCGGTGGTGCCGCCACCGCGCTGAGCACCAACGCCAGCGGAACCGTGGCGATGAAGCCGACCTGTTTGAACGCCCGTGCACCGAGCAGACCACCGGCAAAAAACAGACCCGGGATCGTGGGGTGGATGCCCAGTTCGATGCCCAGATCGGTGACCACGCCCGTCTGGTGGGCGGTGTAGCGCGGGATCGCCAGCAAGCCGCCCAACTGGCGGTTCGCTCGTCGGGTGCGCACCTTGTGCGTGAGGTGTTGAATCATGGTGATAGCCGGTCAATGTGCTTTTGACACATCTATGATGTGACCATAGTACGTTTTCAATGTACATATTATTATCATATGATGATCATATTATCCCGTGTGCAGCGTGCGACGCACGAGCGGCACACGCCAGAACGTCCCCACCGTGTGTGAAGAGAGGTCCACCACCATGTCGCTGTCCGCCCTGGAACGAAGCCTGCGCGCCACGCACCCGCGCTGTGTCCGCGTCAACCTGCGCCTCTGGTATGCGCTGAAGTCCGCCAACCTCATTGCCCAGCGCGAGGTGTCGCCCGCCGCTTCGTCGCTCGCCGGGGTGCTCTTTCCTCACTTTGGTGAGGTGCTGCTGGTGCTCGATCCCGAACTTGAGGGGCGTTCGTTCATGGTCGGACAAGCCGCTCAAGAGACCGTCCCGGTGGCTGTACAACCGGGCAACACGGCGCCCAAGGCAGCGGCCCCGCCGCAGGAAGCCCTGCCCGAATCACCGTTCGACCGCCGCTGGATGGGGCGCTACTGATGGCGGCCCCCGGATATATGCACATCCAATTTACATAGAATGCACACATGGAGCTCAAAACCGCCCGCCTCACCGTCCTGATCGACCCCGCCAAGAAGAAAGCCTTCGAAAGCCTGTGTGCGCGTCAGGACGTGACACCGTCGCAGGTCGTGCGGCGACTGATCCGCGACTACCTCGCCAGCCACGGCGAGGGATTCATCCCCAGCGGCGCCGCGCCGCAAGCCGCCGAAGAAGACAGCGAAACCCCGGTCTGACCGTTCAGCGCCGCCGCAGCGCCGACCCCTCGATCAGACCCACCACCAGGGCGCTCGCGCCCAGTGTGCCCACCATGAACAGCGGCAGCAGGCTGTGCACCATCTCGGACGAAATGTCCATCAGCAAGCTCACGAAGCCCAGATGGCGGTGGGCATCTCCGGTCGAGTGGGGCGAAGCCGCTGCACCCGCCGCCGCGATCCAGCGCACCGCCCCACCGGGTTTGACGCCGTGCCCTGCAGGCCCTAAA
>JAHIQV010000127.1 GCA_018903185.1 Gammaproteobacteria bacterium
CGTCGCCACCGATGTTGTAGTCGCCGATGATGGCCACGTCGTAAGGGGTGGAGACAAATTCGGGACGCTTGTTCGGATCGGTGCGGTCGAACACCCAGTCGCGGATCGCGTCGTTGGCCAGGTGGTGGCCGAGCGACTGGCTCACGCCGCGGAAACCTTCGCAGCGCACGGGCACGATGGTCTTGCCTTCGTATTCCTTGCTCTTCTTCTTCGACACGGCTTCGATGTCGTCACCGATCAGGCCGATCGGGCACTCGGACTGGATCGAGATGCCCTTGTTCAGCGGGAACAGCTCTTGAATTTCATCGATGATCTTGTCGAGCTTCTTGTCACCACCGAACACGATGTCCTTTTCCTGGAAATCGCTGGTGAACTGCATCGTCACGAAAGTGTCGATGCCGGTGGTGCCGATGTAGTAGTTGCGGCGTGCGGCCCAGGAGTACTGGCCACAACCCACGGGACCGTGGCTGATGTGGATCATGTCCTTGATGGGGCCCCACACCACGCCCTTGGAACCGGCGTAGGCACAACCGCGGATGGTCATGACGCCCGGCAGGGACTTGATGTTGGATTTGACGCCGCAGTCCGGCTTGCCTTCTTCGAACGAGCCCAGGTGCTTCGCCCTGCGCTTGGCCATCTTTTCGGGATAAGCCTTCAGCACTTCATCGATCAAGGCTTTGTTCGTGGCCTTGCGGTCTTCAACTGTGGCAGTCATGGGTAACTCCGATGGATATTTGGTTTGCTTGGGTGATCAAGACCGACCCGCCGGCACAAGCCAGGCGGATCGGACTTGCGGGGCCGTTCAGGCGGCGGCCAGGGCGGCGGCGGCCGCAGCGGCCTTGCCGACTTCGGACTCGTCGATCTGCTGCATGATCCCGAACTCCATCAACATGTCCTCCAGCTGGTCCATCGTGATGGGGGTGGGGATGGTGCCGTTGCCGGCGTTGTTGTGGATCTTCGAAGCCAGGGTGCGGTACTCGGCGGCCTGCTTGGAATCGGGCGCGTACTCGATCACCGTCATGCGGCGCAGCTCGGCGTGTTGCACGATGTTGTCGCGCGGCACGAAGTGGATCAGCTTGCTGCCCAGCATGCCGGCGAGGGCGTCGGCCAGTTCCAGTTCCTTGTCGGTCTGGCGCTCGTTGCAGACCAGGCCACCCAGACGCACACCACCCGAGTTGGCGTACTTCAGAATGCCCTTGGAGATGTTGTTGGCCGCGTACATGGCCATCATCTCGCCCGACATCACGATGTAGATCTCTTGCGCCTTGTTTTCGCGGATGGGCATGGCGAAGCCGCCGCACACCACGTCACCCAGCACGTCGTAGGAAACGTAGTCCACGCCGTCGTAGGCGCCGTTTTCTTCCAGGAAGTTGATCGAAGTGATCACGCCGCGGCCAGCGCAGCCGACGCCTGGCTCAGGGCCGCCGGACTCGACGCAGCGGATGTCCTTGTAGCCGATCTTCATCACGTCTTCGAGCTCCAGGTCCTCCACCGAACCGGCTTCAGCGGCCAGCGAGAGGATGGTGTCCTGGGCCTTGGCGTGCAGGATCAGGCGGGTCGAGTCGGCCTTGGGGTCGCAGCCGACGATCAGGATTTTCTGGCCGAGGTCGGACAGAGCAGCCAGGGTGTTCTGGGAAGTGGTCGATTTACCGATGCCGCCTTTACCGTAAAAGGCGATTTGCCGAAGTTTGGCCATTGCAGTACTCCATTCAGGAAAGTTAAAGAACCTAAGCAAGCGTTGCCGCGACTTTGGGTCAGCCTTCCGTGCCTGTTGGTCTTATTGCTCTAGGTTCACGTCGGCCGGACTGGTGTCCGCGCACCCTCCTCTTTGCAGCTTCCGTGCCATGTTGTTTGGCCTCTGTTTTGTCGCTCTTGAAACAGGGCCTCCACAGAGGGAAAAGTGCACTTTTCAGGGCTCGCTGCGGGCGCCGCTTGGGCTTTGTCCTGTTCCCGACAAAACGGCGAAATCCGTCGCACACACATCGCGTCGAAGGGTCGCCGCGGCGGCTTTGTGTCGCATTTGATGGCCGCGGGTGGACAAATCCGCCTGGTACGGTCATTGCTCTTTAGAGAGGCATGAACCTGCCCCACGCGCTCACCACCGCCCCGCTGGCACCGCCCTCGCACTTTGAAGCGATCGGCGGCCAGGCGGCGGTGGACCGCCTGGTCAACGCCTTCTACAGCCAGATGGACAGCCGGCCCGATGCCACCGGCATCCGCGCCATGCACGAGCCCGATCTGGGCCACACCAAGGCCGTGCTGCGGCTGTACCTGGCCGAGTGGCTGGGCGGCCCCAAGGACTACACGGCGCAGCGCGGCCACCCGCGCCTGCGCATGCGCCACGCGACCTTTCCCATCGGCGTGCCCGAGCGCGACGCCTGGCTCGCCTGCATGGACGCCGCGATGCAGCAGACCGGCGTGCCCGCGGACCTGCACCGCGTGCTGATGGCGGCCTTCTTCAAGACCGCCGACTGGATGCGCAACACCCCAACCCCCCCGGCAATCCCTGCCACCAACCCGAAGGAAGCTCCATGACCGCCACCCTGGCCACCAAAGAGATCGACGACACCGCGTTTGCCCGCCTGGACGACGAAGGCCGCCTGCTCAACCCTCTGCTCAAGGGCAGCACCAACAAGTTCGGCCGGGTCGGCTTTCGCGGCGAACTCGCGCTGCGTTTTGCGCCCAAGCTGGCCGACGAAGCGCGTCCGCCCGAACTGCTGTGCGGCCAGGCCATGGCGGTGGGCTCCGTGGGCGAGAAAACCCTGTCCTTCTTCGCCGGCTACCTGCTGAGCTTCGAGTACCTGAAGGACGTGGCCGAGGTGCTGGGCGACACGCTGAGCGCGGGCGGCAAGTACTTCCTGTTCTGCAACAACATCGACCTCTCGAAGAAGTACCAGGTGCCGTACAAGGGCGCGATGTTCTATGTGCTGCCCATCGACGAGGCCACCGTCTACAACGAACTGCTCGACCTGTTCTACCTGGAAAAGGGCGACCTGAAGAAGAAGGACACCGCGGGCAAGCTCGACGCCATCGCCGACGCCGCGCTGAAGTACGACGTCACCTTCGACACCATCACCTACGCCGAAGGCCTGACGCTGATGGGACCGGTGCGGAATCCCAACGAAAACCGCCCCGTCTGATCCCGTTCTTCCGAGCCGGCCGTGGCAAGCGATGAAGGCTTTGATCAGCCCCAACGCTGGACCAGCACCAACCTGGTGGGGGTGTCCACGGCCTGGCTGGCAAGCACGGGCTTCAACCAGCGTGCGCCCGAGCTGCACATCGCCGGCACGCGCGAGACCCAGCCGGGTCTCTTCGCGCTGCTGGACCGCTGCGACGACCTGACCCAAGCGCGCGAGGTCTTTGTGCACTACCTGTCCATCGCCTTCGGTCTGCAAGCTCCCGAGAAGCCCGCCATCGGCAGTGCGGCATCGGCCGAGCCACGGCGCTGGCGCGGCAGCTGGCGCCGCCTGCTGCAGGGCTGGGGCATGGACGCCAACGGTGTCGCGGGTGCGGTGCTCAAGGGCTGGGTCGAAAGCCGCTTCGGCCTGGTGCCCACGTTCCACAAGGCACCGCTGGCGCACTTCCCTTCACCGGCCTGGGTGGCCTACCTGGAAGAAAAAACCAGCAGCCGCCACCACAGCAACAACATCCACCAGCAGCTCGACCTGCTGTACGAGTTCTGCCAGTGGGCGCTCGCCCGCTTCCCGCTGCCCGCGCCCCAGATGCAGGGCCCGCACGTGCGGCTCTGGCGCGGCAGCAACCGCGTGGAAGAGCAGCTGCTGCAAGGCACGCTGCGCGAACGCCGTTGCCGAGTTCGGCTCAACAACATCGTCTCCTTCAGCCTCAGCCCCGAAGAAGCCTCGTGTTTTGGCGACTGGGTGTTCGAGCTGCTGGTGCCGCGCAGCAAGCTGCTGGTGTTCCCCGGCCTGCTGCCCGGCCAGGTGCTGCAGGGCGAACAGGAAGTGATCGCACTCGGTGGCGACTACGACGTGGTGGCGCGTTATGACTGATCGTTTTGACCAGGTGCTCGGCGCTTATCTGGGCCTTGCCATCGGCGATGCCCTGGGCGCGACTGTCGAATTCATGCGCCCGCGCGAGATCGCGCTGCAATACGGCGTGCACCGCGACATCGTGGGCGGCGGCTGGCTCAAGCTCGCACGCGGCCAGGTCACCGACGACACCACCATGTGCCTCGCCCTGGGCGACGCCCTTCTGAAGTCCGGCCCTACCGGCCTGCAGAACTTTGTCGCCCACGGAGACGAAACTTTGGTCCGCGGCATCGCTGAGGCCTACGTGGGCTGGTGGCGCGGCAAGCCGGTGGACTGCGGCAACACCTGCCGCCGCGGCATCCTGCGCTTCCTGCAGGATGGCAGCCTGTCCGGACCCTACAACGACGGCGACGGCGGCAACGGCGGCCTGATGCGCAACCTGCCCGCCGTTCTCGCCACGCTGGGGGACGACGCGGCCTTCGAGCGCCTCGCCATCGCCCAGTCGCGCATCACCCACCACCACGCCCTGTCCGACGCGGCCGTGCTCGGTGTCGGCCGTCTGCTGCGCGGTGTGCTGGCGGGCGATGACCAGGCCGAACTGCGGGCCAGGTCGGCGCGCTGGGTGGCGGCCGAACCGGTCTTCCGCTTCAGCCCCTACCGCGGTCGCGCCACGGCCTACGTGGTCGACACGGTGCAGACCGTGCTGCACTTCGTGGGCGAACACGAAGACTTTGAAGAAGCCCTGATCGCGACCGTCAACCAGGGCGACGACGCCGACACCACCGGCGCCCTGGTGGGCATGCTGGCCGGCGCACGTTGCGGCGCGGCGCGGCTGCCCCAGCGCTGGCTGCGCCGGCTGCAGCCAGCGACCGTGCGCGCCATCACCGACCAGACCAGCGGCCTGCTGGCCCTGGCGCAGAGCCGGGAGGACCTGGCCCATGCCTGAAGCCACCCTGTCCGCAGCGCACGACGCCGCCGCCGTGGTGCAGGGCTACCACGCGCGCACCCGGCACCACCTGAGCTGCTACGCCCCCGGCCCCGACACCCTCGACTGGGACGCCCAGCCCGATCCGTTTCGCCGCTTTGCCGGCACGGCGCTCATTCCCCTCCCGCTGCCGGCCCACCGCGAGACCTTGCCCTGGACCGCGCTGTTCGCTCCCGGCGGCCCCGCGCCCCGCCCCGCC
>JAHIQV010000128.1 GCA_018903185.1 Gammaproteobacteria bacterium
GCGCCCTTTGGCGGTGTCAAGAACTCCAGCACCTCGACCTTCCGCGAGTCCGGCAGGGTCGGCATGGAGTTCTTCACCCAGACCAAGATCGTCTACCGCGCAGCTTGATCACCCTTTCTTTCATATTCCGGAAAAACTCATGAAAACCGCACTCAAACTCCAACTCGACGAAGCCCGCCTGATGGTCCGCGCCGCCCTGGTCAAGGCCCAGGACATCAACGTGCTGGAAACCATCTGCATCACCGACGAAGGCGGTTTTCCGCTGGTGATGGAGCGCATGGACGGCGCCCGCGTGACCGGTCCGCAGATCGCCTGGAACAAGGCCTTCACCGCCGCCGGCCACAAGCGCTCGACGCACCTCTTCAACACCGCGCCCAACGGCCCGGCTCTGCCCGGCAACGAGGCCTTCGGTATCCAGTGGAGCTTTGAAGGCAAGTTCGCCGTCTTCGTCGGTGGCTTCCCCATCGTCGTCAACGGCGAAGTGGTGGGTGGCGTGGGCCTGAGCGGTGGCAATGGCGAGCAGGACACCGCGTGTGGCCTGGCCGCCCTGCAGGCGCTGAAAGACGCGCTGGCCGCCAGCGGCCACGAGGTCATGGTCCAGGCCGACATCAAGAAATAAGCCCCTGTTGTCTTCGACGGAGTCGAGCATGAACCACCGTGTTGTCTGGCTTGAAACCGGCCAGTCTTTTGAAGTTGCCGCTGGCGAGGCGGTGCTGGAGGCCGCGCTGCGCGGCGAGATCGCCCTGCCGCACGAATGCCAGTTCGGCGGCTGTGGCACCTGCCGCATCAAGCTGGTGGAAGGCGCCGTGGGCTACACCAGCGAAGATGGCGAGGCCGGCGAACTGCCCATGGGCCTGAGCTCCGAAGAGGCCGAGGCCGGATACGCCCTGGCCTGCCAGGCGCGGCCCACCAGCGATCTGGTGATCAGCGTCGCGCCGCCGCTGGCCTGCTCCAGCCCCACGCTGCTGAGCGCAACGGTGGAAGGCGTGCAAGCGCTGACGCCCGACGTGACGCACCTGCGCCTGCGCCTGCCCGCAGGCGCCGAACTGGTCTACCGGCCAGGCCAGTACATGAACGTGCAGCTCGGCGACGGCCGCCACCGCAGCTTTTCGATGGCCTCCCGTCCCAACGGCGGCACGGTGGACTTCCATGTGCGCCGCATCCCCGGCGGCACCTTCACCGAGCAACAAATCGCCACACTGCGCGCAGGCCAGACGCTGGACGTGGAGATGCCGCACGGCAACTTCTGCTTCCACGCCGAGGACTATCGCCCGCTGGTGATGGTCGCCACCGGCACCGGACTCGCGCCCATCAAGAGCATGCTCGAAGCCCTGATGGACGACGAGGACTGCCCACCGGTGAGCCTCTACTGGGGCATGCGCACCGAGGCCGACCTGTACCTGCACGACGAGATCCAGACCTGGGCCGACCGCCTCTACGATTTCCAGTACGTGCCGGTGCTCTCTCGCCCCAGCGACAACTGGACCGGGCGCCGCGGCTATGTGCAGGACGCCGTGCTGAACGATCTGCCCGACCTGTCGGAGCACGCGATCTACCTGTGTGGCTCGCCCACCATGATCGCCGACGCCAAGGTCGCCTTTGCGGCCCGCGGCGCGAGCATGGACCACCTCTACGCCGACAGCTTCGTGTTCCAGTCTCGAAGCGAATCCATAGCATGAACCTGGGTATCGAAGGTCGGCGTGCATTGGTGTTCGGCGGCAGCAAGGGCATGGGCCACGCCTGCGCCAGGCATCTGGCATTCGCGGGTGTGCACGTATGCATCGCCGCGCGCACCGAATCCACACTGATTGAGGCGGCCAGTGATCTCACTCACGAGGCTGGGCGCGCAGTGCATTGGGTGGTAGCCGACATCACAACCGAAGAAGGGCGCAATGCGGCGCTGGATGCCTGCCCAGCACCCGACATACTCATCAACAATTCGGACGGTTTTCCTCCGGGAGACTTCCGTGACTGGCGTCCACCCGAATGGCATGCTGCCCTGAATTCAATGATGTTGGGGCCGATCGAGATGATCCGCC
>JAHIQV010000013.1 GCA_018903185.1 Gammaproteobacteria bacterium
ATCACGTTGCCGCGATGGTCGGCAACCGCGCGCAGGGAGCCGATCTGATCGTAGTGGAGAGTGAAGACCTGGCCGTCGTCGCGGCGCATGGCGTGGGGGGTGCGCTCATCGCTGCGATAGGTGAAGACGAACTCGAGCGCGTAGTTGGCGGCGTCGCCCGCGAAGTCCACCGCGTCGGCCAGCAGCGAGACCGAGTTCGCCTGCAGGCCGGCGAACAGTTCGACGAAGAACATGCTGGCGTTGACGGCCAGCGCGATCCACAGCGCCTTGCGCCAGCGCGGGTCGATGGTCTGGGCAGAGCTGGTGGCGTCGGTGGAGCAACTGGAATGGCAGGAGGTGCAGGCCATGAAAGGGGCTTTCGGTGTGGGAGGGAGAGGCGGCGTGTCATGATTGGAAACCTTGAAGCCACTTGAAGGTCAAGCATGACGGCAGCACCTTTGTCCACGACGCCACAGCACCGCATCGGCGAGGCCGCCCGGCGGTCTGGCGTGAGCGCGGCCAACATCCGCTACTACGAGCGCGAGGGCCTGCTGCAGCCGCAGGCGCGGGGCGACAATCATTACCGCCTCTACAGCGAATCGGACATCCACCGGCTGCGTTTCGTGCGCCAGTGCCGGGCGATGGACATGTCGCTCGGCGAGGTGCGCACCCTGCTCGGGCTCGACCTCAACAACAAGGCCGACTGCGCCACCGCCAGCGCGGCGCTGGACGAACACCTGGGCCATGTGCGGCAGCGCCTGACCGAGCTGCGCGCGCTGGAGAAAGACCTGCTTGCGCTGCGCAAGCGCTGCGACGGCTCGGACGACCACTGCCACATCATCGAAGCCCTGCACCAGCGGGCCGATGCGGCGCTGCCCGAGCCCGCGGTGGCTGGGCCACGGCGCCACGTCTGAGCGGCGCGAGCCGCTGGCGGTGAGGTGTGCAATTTGTCACGGTTGAAAAAAATCGGCAGGCGTCAAAAATAGAGGTCCATTGAACTACCTTAGACTCGCGCGCTTTGTTGTGGGTGGTTCAAAAGAATGAAAAGTGAATACGAGGGAGGTCTGCGTCGCAGGGCGCTGGACAGTTTGATCTGCGCCTTGCTGGCGGCCACGCCCAGTGCTTTTGCCCAGCAGGCCTTGCCGGATCCGAGTGTGGAGTTGCGGCGTCAGCAAGACAACGAGGCCGCCCGGCGCGCGCTGGCCATGCCCACCGACCGGCTGGCCCCGAAGGACCTGCGAGCCGAAGAGGGTGAGCGATTGCCGGAAGGCGAGTCGCCCTGCTTCGACATCAAGGATCTGCGCCTGGTTGGCCCCGATGCCGCCGGGTTCACCTGGGCGCTGAGTGAGCTGGCCGGACCACAGGGAGACGACCCACCCCAGGGCCGTTGCCTCGGCGTGCAAGGCATCAACCTGGTGCAGAAGCGCCTGCAAAACGCCATCATGGCCCGGGGCTACGTCACCACGCGGGTGGTCGTGGAGAACCAGAACATCGCCAGCGGGGTGCTCAGCTTGCGCCCCATCGGGGGGCGGTTCGCACAGGTCGTGGTGCCTGACTCAGCACGCGGGCACATCCATGCAGCCACGGCGCTGCCCGCGAGTCCAGGCGATCTGCTCAACCTGCGCGATGTGGAGCAGGCCCTGGAAAACCTGCAATGGGTGCCCACGGTCCAGGCGGATCTGCAGATCGCACCGGGCCAGGAGGCGGGTCTGAGCGACCTGCAACTGAACTGGACGCAGGACCGGCGCTGGCGCCTGGGCGTGTCGCTCGACGATGCCGGAAGCGACAGCACCGGCCAGTTCCAGGGCACCACCACCGCATCGGCCGACAACCTCCTGGGCCTGAGCGACCTGGCCTACGTCAGCTTCACCCGGGGTTTGGGGGGCGGCGAAGGCCCTTCGCCCAAGGGCAGCCAGGCCCTCGCTGCGCACTACTCGGTGCCCTGGGGCTACTGGCTCTACAGCCTCAACCTCAGCCGCCATCAATACCACCAGACCGTGATGGGCGCTTTCGACAATTACCGCTACTCGGGCGAGAGCGACCACATCGAACTCAACGTCGACCGCGTGCTCTGGCGCAACAACCAGCATGTGACGACCGCCCATGCCAGCCTGCAACGCCGGACATCGAACAACTTCATCGACGATACCGAGGTGCTCGTGCAGCGGCGGGCCGTTGCGTCGCTGGTCTGGGGACTGTCGCACCGGATGTACTGGGGGCCCGTCATCCTCGCGGGCGATTTCACGTTCAAACAAGGCCTCAGCGGGCTGGGCAGCCTGCCGGCCCCGGAAGAAGCCTTTGACGAGGGCACCAGCCGCTACCGCCTGACGACCGCCAGCCTGAATGCCCAGGTGCCCTGGAAGGCGCTGGGTGACGCCTGGCGCTACAGCGCCACCGTGCGCCTGCAAAAACACCACACCCGGTTGACGCCGCAGGATCGCTTCAGCATCGGCGGGCGCTACACCGTTCGCGGCTTCGACAACGAGGCCTCGCTGGTGGCCGAAAGCGGTGTGGTCTGGCGCAACGAACTGAACTGGTCTCCGGGCTGGGCGCTCGGGCAGTCGCCCTACCTGGGCTGGGACATGGGGCGGGTTTCCGGCCCCTCCGCGGCCAACCTGCCGGGCACCACCCTGGTCGGTGCCGTCCTGGGCGTCAGAGGCCTGCTGGGCGGATTCCAGTACGACTGCTTCTGGGGCAAACCCATCAGCAAGCCGGCCGAACTCAAGGCTTCGTCCAGCACCTGGGGCTTCATGCTGCACCGCGGCTTCTG
>JAHIQV010000129.1 GCA_018903185.1 Gammaproteobacteria bacterium
CATGGCCAATGTGAGCCACCAGCCAAAACGGGATCGTTTGGCCTTGAGTTCCTGGTATTGGGGATTCTTCAGAATCCGTTGAATGACGGTGTCGTCCATGTCGTGACCTCGGTCGTGGTTGGTTGAACAGCCACGATAGGCCCAGGGTCTTACCTAGTACTTACCCCGACAGCGATGGACTTGCGCGATCAGCGCCCGACACGCGCGCCGTGCTGTACGGGAGGGGCGATTCTGGACCTTCCTCTACCTATGTGGAGGTCATTTATTGGGACTTACCCTCGGTTTGCCCGAAGGGGGTGGTGACCGCAATTTAGCTGTAAGGAACCGCTTCCACAGTCCGCCCCGTAATGCCGGAAACCGCAAGGCAAACGGCATGCAAAACGTGGCGGCTCACCCCCGCTGAAATCGCAAAAGCATCACTACGAGGAGATGACTTTCATGACAAGTGACAACAACGCAAAGGCCTACTGGTCGGCCACCCTGGGTCTGCTGACCAAGGTGCTGATCATCTGGTTCCTGGTGTCTTACGGCGCCGGCATCCTGTTCGCCGATGCCCTCAACGGCATCCACCTCGGCGGCTATCCCGTCGGCTTCTGGTTCGCCCAGCAGGGGTCCATCTTTGTGTTCATCGCGCTGATCTTCTGGTACGCCTACCAGATGGGCAAGATCGACCGCAAGTTCGGCATGCAAGAAGACTGACCAAGGAAGACCACCATGGAACTCCAAACCACCATTTACATCTTCGTCGGGCTGAGCTTCGCGCTCTACCTCGGCATCGCCTTCTGGGCACGCGCGGGCAGCACGTCCGAGTTCTACGTTGCCGGCGGCGGGGTCCACCCCGTCACCAACGGCATGGCCACGGCCGCTGACTGGATGTCGGCCGCGTCCTTCATCTCCATGGCCGGCTTGATCTCCAACATGGGCTACGGCGGCGCCGTGTTCCTGATGGGCTGGACCGGCGGTTTCGTGCTGCTGGCCATGCTGCTGGCGCCGTACCTGCGCAAGTTCGGCAAGTTCACCGTGCCCGAGTTCATCGGCGACCGCTTCTACTCAATGGCCGCCCGCAACGTCGCCGTGCTGTGTCTGCTGATCATTTCGCTGACCTACATCATTGGCCAGATGACCGGCGTGGGCGTGACCTTCGCGCGCTTCCTGGGCGTGTCCAGCGAGCAGGGCATCTACATCGGTATGGCCATCGTTTTCATGTACGCCGTGTTCGGTGGCATGAAGGGCATCACCTACACCCAGGTGGCCCAGTACATGGTGCTGATCGCTGCCTACCTGGTGCCGGCCTTCTTCATCTCCCTGAACCTGACAGGCAACTTCCTGCCGCAGCTGGGCCTGGGCTCCAGCATGGCCGGTACCGACGTGTCGCTGCTGTCCAAGCTCGACCAGGTGGTCACCGATCTGGGCTTTGGCCAGTACACCACGTCCAGCGCCGGCTCGATGCTGAACATGTTCTTCTACACCGTGTCGCTGATGATCGGTACCGCGGGCCTGCCCCACGTGATCGTTCGTTTCTTCACCGTGCCGAAGGTGGCTGACGCCCGTTCGTCGGCTGGCTGGGCGCTGGTTTTCATCGCCCTGCTGTACACCACGGCGCCTGCCGTGGGCGCCATGGCCAAGCTGAACCTGCATGGCACCGTCAATTCCGCTGTGGGCCTGACCCAGACGGCTGAGGGCATCCAGGTGAATGCTGACGCCGTGAAAGCCAATGGCGACCTGTACGCCACCGAAGCCAGCCTGGTCTACGAGCAGCGTCCTGACTGGATGAAGCGTTGGGAAAAGACCGGCCTGCTGAAGTGGGAAGACAAGAATGCCGACGGCCGTATCCAGTACTACAACGACGCGACCAAGAATGAAGTCGCCAAAGGCAAGGCCGAAGCCGCTGGCTGGAAGGGCAACGAGCTGACCGTGAACGCCGACATCATCGTGCTGGCCAACCCGGAAATCGCGTTGTTGCCCAACTGGGTGATCGCTCTGGTGGCTGCCGGTGGTCTGGCTGCTGCGCTGTCGACCGCTGCCGGTCTGCTGCTGGCCATCTCCTCGGCCATCTCCCACGACCTGATCAAGGGCGCCATCAAGCCCGATATCAGCGAAAAGGGTGAACTCATGGCTGGCAAGATCGCCATGGCCGTGGCCATCTTCGTGGCCGGCTGGCTGGGTCTGAACCCTCCGGGCTTCGCGGCCGGTACCGTGGCCCTGGCCTTCGGTATCGCGGCTTCCACGATCTTCCCGGCTCTGATGATGGGTATTTTCAGCCGCACCGTGACCGACAAGGGCGCCATCGCCGGCATGCTGGCGGGCCTGTTCGTGACCCTGTTCTATGTGTTCGCTCACAAGGGCCTGTTCTTCATCAAGGGCACCGACTACGTTGACATGGTCGGCGGCGTCAACGGCTTCTTCACCATCACCCCCGAAGCCTTCGGTACCGTGGGTGCGATCGTGAACTTCGCTGTGGCCTACCTGGTGAGCAAGATGGGTGCTCCGGTGCCCAGGCACATCCAGGAGCTGGTGGAGTCGGTGCGCGTGCCCAAAGGCGCGGGCGTTGCCACCGGTCACTGAGATCGACTGAAAACCACCCGCCTGGCCTCGGTCTGGCGGGTGTGTGAATCAAGACCCCGTGGGCTTGCCGACGGGGTCTTTTTCTTGGAGGACAATCCGGCCTGTCGCTGTTTTGTCACCAGGTTTGTTGTGCGCAGACCGTCTTCCCGGCGCTTTGCGCAGAGCACACCCGCTCCCCGTATCAACAAGGACTTCCCGGATGAATCTGCCGAGTGTTTTCATATTCAACTGGATATTTCTGCTGGCCCTGTTTCCCGTGGCCTTTTTCTGGCTGCGCCGCGCCTGGCGCATCCTGGTGAAGAACGACTTCTCCGAGGTGGCACTGAAAAAAGGCCTGCCGCCGCCCAACGCCGAGAAGTACGCGCCCTATGAAATGGCGATCAACATGATTGGCGGCGTGGTGATCGTGGTCCTGCTCGTGGCCGTGCTGGGTTTTCAGGCGCTGGCATCGGAAGACTGGGTGGCCGTCGCGGGCGTCACGCTGTGGGTGAAACTGTTCGCCTCGTTTGCCCTGGGTCGCCAGGCCCACGGCCTCGGCCCGGCCAAGAAGAAGCCCGCCGCTGGCAAATAGGGCGGTGTCCCCGCCACGCACCCGCGTGCGTGGCGGGGGCTCAATAGCTGAGCTGTTCGGGCCGTATTTCCTGCAGGATGGTGGTGGCGATTTCTTCGATCGACTTCGTCGTTGTCGAGAGCCAGCGGATGCCTTCCCGGCGCATCATGCCTTCGGCCTCACCCACCTCCATGCGGCAGTTTTCCAGGCTGGCATAACGCGAGTTCGGCCGCCGCTCGTTGCGGATCTCGGACAGGCGTTCCGGGGCGATCGTCAGGCCGAAGATCTTCTTGCGGTGCGGCACCAATGCGGGCGGCAATTTGCGGCGCTCGAAGTCTTCCGGGATCAGCGGGTAGTTGGATGCCTTCAGGCCGTGCTGCATGGCCAGGTAGAGCGAGGTCGGTGTCTTGCCGCTGCGGCTCACGCCGACCAGGATCACATCCGAGCCGGCCAGGTCACGGTGGCTCTGGCCGTCGTCGTGCATGAGCGAGAAGTTGATCGCTTCGATGCGATCATGGTATTCCTTGCTCTTGGACACGTCCGAAAAGCGCCCCACGCGGTGGTTGGACTTGATGCCCAGCTCGGCCTCCAGCGGCTCCACAAAGGTGCCAAACATGTCGAGCATCATGCCGGTGCAGTGTTCCTTGAACACCTGCAGGACTTCCATGTTGACCACCGTGGTGAAGACCAGGGGGCGCCGGCCTTCGACCACGGCGGTGTGGTTGATCTGGCGCACCGCCTGGTGGGCCTTGTCCACACTGTCAAGAAAAGGCAAGCGCACCCGTCGCACCTGGGCTTCGAACTGGGCCAGGATGGCGTTGCCGAAGGTTTCGGCGGTGATGCCGGTGCCATCGGAAACGAAAAAGACGGTTCTGTTGGGCATGAAGCGGTCCCGGGCTGGGTGGTTGCAAAAATATTCAGGCGGTGCCCCCGCGGTTTTCACGCCGCAGGGCGGCGGTGTGCCGTCTGAAACGGGCTGGCGCCCTACAATCGCGGGTTCGGGCCCCGGTCATTATCCCGGTTCCGGCCCGCCAGATTTCAGCCCCGTTGCCCGGTGCAAGACCCACAACAGAACCACAGGTCGATAGCACGGTGCATGGAGCCCCCGGTTTTTTAACCTTGAGGAGTCTTTCCATGTCCAACCTGTTTTCCCCGACCGATCTGGTCGTGCCCTTCGAACATTTGCGAATGTCCGACGTCGAATCCGTCGGCGGCAAGAACGCCAGCCTCGGCGAGATGATTTCGCAGCTGCCCAGCGGCGTGAAGGTGCCGACCGGCTTTGCCACCACGGCGCACGCCTTCCGCGAATTCCTGAAATACGACGGCCTGACCGAACGCATCAACGCCCGCCTCGACGCGCTCGACACCGAAGACGTGCGCGCCCTGGCCGCCGCTGGCGCCGAGATCCGCGCCATGGTCGAAAACCAGCCTTTTCCGGCCGACCTGGAAAAGGCCATCCGCGACGCGTTCACCACGCTGGTGGGCGACAACGAGAAAGCCACGTTCGCCGTGCGTTCGTCGGCTACGGCCGAAGACCTGCCCGACGCTTCGTTCGCCGGCCAGCAGGAAACCTTCCTCAACGTGCACGGCATTGACGAAGTGCTGCACAAGATGAAGGAGGTGTTTGCCTCGCTGTACAACGACCGCGCCATCAGCTATCGCGTGCACAAGGGCTTTGCCCACGCCGACGTGGCCCTGTCGGCCGGCGTGCAGCGCATGGTGCGCTCCGACACCGGCGCGGCCGGTGTGATGTTCACCATC
>JAHIQV010000130.1 GCA_018903185.1 Gammaproteobacteria bacterium
CCATCGATTTGTCGAGCACCACCTGCGCGTTGGCGCTTTGGGTCTTGTGCACCAGCGCCAGCCAGGCCTTGCCCATGCGCTGCGAGAGCATGCGCTGGCGGCCGGCCTTGTTGATGGCGTCGTTGAGATTCACCACCTGGGCCTGCACGCCCGGGGTGGTGGCGGCCGCTGCGGCCAGGATCATCAGATGTCGTCGTTGCATGGCGACGCTCCTCAGGCGGGTACGAGGGGGATGAACTGGCGCGTGTCCACGGCCGCTTCCTTGAAGTCGAACCAGGGATCGGGCTCGCCGTCGAGCGCGAACTGCAGGCGTTCCCACAGCGCCTTGCGGCCGGCAGCGTCGTCCAGGATGCGCTTCTTCACGTAGTCCAGGCCCACACGGTTGATGTAGTGCACCGTGCGCTCCAGATACCAGCCTTCGGTGCGGTACAGCTCCATGAAGGCGCCGGTGTACTCCATCACCTCTTCGGCGGTCTTGAGCTTCACGAAGAAGTGCGCCACCTCGGTCTTGATGCCGCCGTTGCCGGCGACGTACATCTCCCAGCCGGAGTCCACGCCGATGATGCCCACGTCCTTGATGCCGGCCTCGGCGCAGTTGCGCGGGCAGCCCGAGACGGCGAACTTCACCTTGTGCGGCGCGTACATGCGCCACATGGCTTTTTCGAGGTCCTTGCCCATCTGGGTCGAGTCCTGCGTGCCCATGCGGCACCACTCGGAACCCACGCAGGTCTTCACCGTGCGCAGGGCCTTGGCGTAGGCGTGGCCCGAGGGCATGCCGATGTCTTTCCAGACGTTGACCAGGTCTTCCTTCTTCACGCCCAGCAGGTCGATGCGCTGGCCGCCCGTGACCTTGACGGTGGGGATCTTGTACTTGTCCACCGCGTCGGCGATGCGGCGCAGTTCGTCGGCCGTGGTCTCGCCGCCCCACATGCGCGGGATCACCGAGTAGGTGCCGTCTTTCTGGATGTTGGCGTGCGAGCGCTCGTTGATGTAGCGGCTCTGCGGATCGTCCTTCGCCTCTTTGGGCCAGGTGCTGATCAGGTAGTAGTTGATGGCCGGGCGGCAGCTGGCGCAGCCGTTGGGCGTCTTCCAGCCCAGGTGCGAGAACACCGCAGCGGTGGTCAGCAGCTTGCTGCCGTCGGCCAGCGGCGTGCGGATCGCTTCGCGCACCGCTTCGTGCCCGTGTTCGGTGCAGCCGCACATGGCCTTGAGCTTGGGCGTGGCCGAGTAGTCGCCGCCGGCGGTGAACATCAGGATCTGCTCAACCAGGCCGGTGCAGGAGCCACACGACGCACTGGCCTTGGTGTGTTTCTTGACTTCGTCCAGCGTGAACAGGCCCTTGTCGCGGATCGCCTTGCAGATGGTGCCCTTGGTCACGCCGTTGCAGCCGCAGACCTCGTCGCTGTCTTTCATGGCGGCGGCCTTGTTCTGGCCCTGGTGGCCCACGTCGCCGATGTTGCTCTCGCCAAACATCAGCTTGTCGCGGATGTCGGCCACGCTGCGACCGTCGCGCAGCAGCTTGAAGTACCAGCTGCCGTCCACCGTGTCGCCGTAGAGGCAGGCGCCGATCAGCTTGTCGCCCTGGATCACCAGCTTCTTGTAGACGCCGCCCGAGGGGTCGCTCATCACGATCTCTTCGGTGTCGTCGCCGCCGGTGAAGTTGCCGGCACTGAACAGGTCGATGCCCGTGACCTTGAGCTTGGTCGAGGTGAGCGAGCCGGTGTAGCGGCCGATGCCGAACTCGGCCAGGTGCGTGGCCAGCACCTTGCCCTGCTCGAACAGCGGCGCCACCAGGCCGTAGGCGATGCCGCGGTGCGCCGCGCATTCGCCCACCGCGTAGATGCGCGCGTCGGTGATGGTCTGCATGGTGTCGCTCACCACGATGCCCTTGTTCACGTGCAGGCGCATGCTCTCGGCCAGTGCGGTGTTGGGGCGGATGCCCACGGCCATCACCACAAGGTCTGCCGGTACCTCGGTGCCGTCTTTGAAGCGGATCGCTTTCACGCGGCCGCCCTTGCCATCGTCCTCGTCGCCCACCAGTTCCTGCGTCTGCGCACCAATGAGGAACTTCATGCCGCGCTCTTCCAGCGAGGCCTGCAGCATCTTGCCGGCCACGTCGTCGAGCTGGCGCTCCATCAGCCAGGGAGCGACGTGCACCACGCTCACGCTCATGCCGCGCTTCATCAGGCCGTTGGCCGCTTCCAGGCCCAGCAGGCCGCCACCGATCACGACCGCGTGTTGGTAGGTGGTGGCCGCGTCGATCATGGCCTGGGTGTCGGCGATGTCGCGGTAGGCCAGCACGCCCTCCAGGTCCTTGCCGGGGATCGGCAGGATGAAGGGGTTGGAGCCGGTCGCCATGATCAGGCGGTCGTACTCGGCCGAGACCTGCTCGCCGTTCGGGCCGACCGCGTGCACGATGCGCTTGATGCGGTCCACCTCGGTCACCTTGTAGCCGGCGTGCAGGGTGATGCCGTGGTCGGTGTACCAGGACCAGTCGTTCAGCACGATCTCTTCCAGCGTCTGCTCGCCCGCGAGCACCGGCGACAGCAGGATGCGGTTGTAGTTCGGGTGGGGCTCCGCGCCAAAGACGGTGATGTCGTAGAACTCG
>JAHIQV010000131.1 GCA_018903185.1 Gammaproteobacteria bacterium
CGCTGGCCGCAGGCCCTTTCCTCGGCAGTGCCCTGCACCTGAGCGTGGCCGCCGGCATCACCAGCGAGAGCATGGCCGGCTGGCTGCAGACGCAGCGCATCGTGCGCGCCATGCCCAACACCCCCGCCCTGGTCGGCCTGGGCATGACCGGTCTGATGGCCCGCGCCGCCGTCTCGGACGCCGACCGCGCGCTGGTCGAACGCGTGGTGCGCACCACCGGCGATCTGGTGTGGGTGAACGTGGAGTCGGACCTCGACGCCGTGACCGCCCTCTCGGGCTCCGGCCCGGCCTATGTGTTCTATTTCCTCGAAGCCATGCGCAACGCCGGTGCCCGCATGGGCCTCGCGCCTGAGGTGGCACAGCAGCTCGCCATCGGCACCTTCATCGGCGCGGCCACGCTGGCACAACGTTCCAGCGAACCGCTGCAGACGCTGCGCGAGCGCGTCACGTCCAAAGGCGGCACCACCTACGCGGCGATCACGTCGATGGAGGCGAGCGGTTTGAAAGCCAAGTTCGAGGACGCCTTGCGGGCAGCACAGGCCCGCGCCGCTGAACTGGGTAAAGAATTCGGCGCCTGATCAGACGCCGAACACAACGCCCACGAACACCGTGAACCCCAGCCAGTGGTTGAGGCGGAAGGCCTTGAAGCAGCCGTCGCGGGTGCGGTCCTTGATCAGGTGGAAATGCCAGGCCACCTGGGCCAACGCCACAACCAGCATGGCGCCCCAGACCCAGGGGTTCACCACGGACCACAGCGCAGCGGTCCAGATGCCCAGAAAGACCAGGTAAAACGCGGTGACAGCGGGCACGTCGGCGTCGCCCAGCGTGATGGCCGAGGTCTTCATGCCGATGCGCAGATCGTCGTCGCGGTCCACCATGGCGTATTCCGTGTCGTAGGCCAGCACCCAGAACAGGTTGCCCGCCATCAGCACCCAGGCCTGTGGCGGCACGCTGTGCCAGACACCGTCCCAGAACTCGGGCTGGGTCCACGGCGCCGCGCCACTGAACAGCTCCAGCGCCGGGCCGCCGTTCACCGCCGCAAAGGCCATCGGAATGCCGAAGCTGAAGGCCACGCCCAGCACCGCCTGCGGCATCGACACGTGGCGCTTGGCATAGGGGTAGATCAGCGACAACGCCAAGCCCAGCACCGACCAGGTGATGGTCGCCACGTTGGTCGTGAGCACCAGCAGGAAGGCCACGAAAGCGAGCGCGGCGCCCACGCCCAGCGCCTCGCTCACGCCCACGCGGCCGCTGGTCACGGGGCGCAGCGCGGTGCGCTTGACGTGTTTGTCGAACTCGCGGTCGGCCACGTCGTTGACGCAGCAGCCGGCACTGCGCATGAGGATGGTGCCGAGCACAAAGACCAGCAGCAGGTGCACGCCGGGAAAGCCCCCCGCCGCCACCCAGAGGGCTCCCAGCGAAGGCCACAGCAGCAGCAGCCATCCCGCGGGGCGATTCCAGCGGATCAGGTCGAGGTAGAGCGAGAGCTTCGCGCGCGGCCCCGCGGCGGCCGGTTGTGGCCCCCCATTGAATGCGGCTCCGCTCATGACAGCCTTTTGACGCCCGGCAACTCGCAGGCGTACACCGCATTGCGCAACTCGGCGATCGCTTCGTAGCGCGTGAAGCTGCGCCGCCAGGCCAGCACCACGCGCCGGGTCGGTGCCTCGCCCTCGAACGGCAGGTAGCGCACAAACGACGAGTCGCCGAAGTCCTGGCCCGCGTTGGGCGCGCCGTCCAGCGCCGAGCTCGGCACGGACAGGCGCGGCACCAGGGTCACACCCATGCCGGCGGCCACCATGTGCTTGATGGTTTCCAGCGACGAGCCTTCGAAGCTCTTGCGGATGCCTTCGGTGTCACTGGAAAACCGGGCAAATTCGGGACAGACCTCCAGCACGTGGTCACGGAAACAATGGCCCGTGCCCAGCAGCAGCATGGTCTCGCGCTTGAGCTCTTCGGTGGTGACACATTTCTGCTGCGCCAGCGGGTGCCCGACCGGTACCGCAGCCAGAAACGGCTCGTCGTACAGCGGTGCGATGGCGAGGTTGGTGTCCGGGAACGGCTCGGCCAGGATGGCGCAATCGATCTCGCCCAGGCGCAACTGCTCCAGCAGTTTGGTGGTGAAGTTCTCCAGCAGCATCAAGGGCATCTGCGGCGTGCGCTCGATCACCTGGCGCACCAGGTTCGGCAACAGGTAGGGACCGATGGTGTAGATCACCCCCAGTCGCAGCGGGCCGGCCAGCGGGTCCTTGCCACGCTTGGCAATCTCCTTGATCCCGGCGGCCTGCTCCAGCACGGTCTGGGCCTGGCGCACGATCTCTTCACCCAGCGGCGTGACCGCAATTTCGCTCGCATTGCGCTCGAAGATCTTGAGCTCCAGCTCTTCTTCAAGCTTCTTGATCGCCACGGAGAGCGTCGGTTGCGAGACAAAACAGGCCTCGGCCGCCTTGCCGAAATGCCGCTCGCGCGCCACGGCCACGATGTATTTGAGTTCGGTGAGCGTCATGTGGGTATTTTGCTCCCCCCGCGCCGCGGGAAGGATATCCCCCCGCGCCGCCTTCGGCGTCCCCCCCCAGGGGGCGTGCCTGTGGCCCGGCGAAGCCGGTTCCACGGCATCCTGGGTTGGGTCATGTGCGCCGGTCGCGGCTGAGGTTCTCGTCAGGCTTTCAGGTATTCAGCCTTGCTGCCCAGCCAGCGGGCGATGTGCCGTTCGGCGGCGCCGGGATGCCGTTGCAGCATCTGTGCCGCCGCCGTTCTGGCCCAATCCAGCAGGTGGCCATCGGTGGCCAAGTCGGCAAAACGCAGCATTGCCGCACCCGACTGGCGTGATCCCATGAACTCGCCCGGGCCGCGGATTTCGAGATCTCGGCGGGCAATTTCAAAACCATCGTTGGTCTCGGCCATGGCCTTCAGGCGTTCGCGCGCGGTTTCACCGAGGCGCCCGCCGTCGGGTGGCGTGTAGAGCAGCACGCAGGCCGACGCCGCCGCACCGCGCCCCACACGGCCTCGCAGCTGGTGCAACTGGCTCAGGCCGAAACGTTCGGCGTGTTCAATCACCATCAGCGAGGCGTTGGGCACGTCCACACCGACCTCGATCACGGTGGTCGAGACGAGCACGCCCATGTGGCCGCTGGTGAAGAGCGACATAACCGCCTTCTTCTCGGCCACGGGCATGCGCGAGTGCAGCAGGCCGACGAGCACAGGAGCACCCCCCTGCGCCGCTGACGCGGCTTCCCCCCTCTCTCGCGCGCCTTCGGCGCTGGGAGGGGGAACGCGCCCTTGGACCGGCAGAGCCGGACCCTCGGGCGCCTTGGACAGGGACACGTCTCGCCGGAAAGGCGCGTGGGAGCTGTTGA
>JAHIQV010000132.1 GCA_018903185.1 Gammaproteobacteria bacterium
ACCGCGATCTCGTCAAACGGGTTCATGCTCATCTTGACGTTGGCCAGGTCCATGCCGGACTGGTCGGCCTTGACGCGCACCTTGACGTTGTAGTCCACCACGCGTTTGACGGGGACGATGACCTTCATATTCGGTTGCTCCTGAGGGTTGTGAGAACGAAAGGAAAAACGGGATTCGAATTGACGTATACGTCAATCTGCGGATTGTATGCCCGCTCCCATAGACAGACCGCCTGGATGCACAAAAGAACACTGAAACCAAAAAACGAACGGTCGTGCTTTTTGTAGATTATAGGCGAGGCTTCCGGATGCGCCTACTCCCATCCTCCACAAACTGCCCGGCACCGCCGCCCGGGCGATTAACCAACCAAATGGTCGGCTAATTCGGGTAAGTCTGGAGAAGAAAAAGCCGGGTATTCGCCTATAGTGAATTCTGACTGATTTACTTATGTTTAGAAACCATATTCAACCACCGTCCCGAGGATACGCTTCATGAAACTTCGCCACGTTTTTGCCGCCGCCCTGTCCACCACGGTGCTGTCCAGCGGCCTGGTGTCCGCCCAGACGGTGTTCACCGTCTCCAGCTGGCTGCCACCCACCCACACAGCGTCGACGGTTCAGAAGAACTGGTGCGACCTGCTGGAAAAAGAAAGTGCCGGCCGCATGAAGTGCAACATCCTGCCCAAGGGCGTGGCGGCTGCGCCGGGCACCTTTGACGCGGTGCGCGATGGCTTGGCCGACATTTCCTACACGGTGGACGGCTACACGCCGGGTCGCTTCGTCATGACCCAGGTCGCAGAGTTTCCTTTCCTGGGCGACAGCGCTTCCGTCACCTCGGTGGCCTACCAGCGCATCTACAGCAAGTACTTCGCGCCCCTGGGCGAGCACCGCGGTGTCAAGGCGCTGGCGGTGTTCACCCATGGCCCTGGCATCATTTTCAACAGCAAGAAGCCGGTGACCTCGGCCGCGGACGCCGCATCGCTCAAGTTCCGCATCGGTGGCGGCAACATCAACGAACTCTCCAAAGCCATGGGCTGGAACACCACGCTGAAGGCCGCGCCCGAGTCGTTCGAGTTGATGTCCACGGGCGTGATGGACGGCACCTTCTTCCCCGACGAGTCCATCGCCTCGTTCAAGCTCAGCATGGTCAAGCACGCCACCACCTTCCCCGGCGGCCTGTACAACACCAGCTTCGTGTTCATGATGAACGAGGGCAAATACAAGGCGCTGTCGCCGCAGGACAAGGCCGTGGTCGACAAGCTTTCGGGCGAAGTGGCCGCGCGCATGTTCGGCGAGGGCTGGGACAAGGTGGACGCCGCCAGCCGCGACGGCGCCCAGAAGGCCCAGGGCGTGAACCGCATCAAGGCCGACCAGGCCTTCGTCAAGGCCGTGATGGAAAAACAGGACTACCTGGAAACCAAATGGGCCGCGAGCGCACAGGTCAAGGGTCTGAAGGATCCGAAGGCGGTTCTGGCCGAGTTCCGTGCTGAAATCGCCAAGGTGAAGTAAATCCCGGTCAACCGGCCGACAATGGCCGGCCAGCCCCCGTGGGCCGATGGAACAGCAACCCTGCTGCCCATCGGCCCACTTCACATGCAGAAAGCACAACATGCACAAAACACTTGACCGGCTGCTGTACTGGTCCACCGGCGTCATGGCCGCCATGGCGTTGTTTTCGCTCATGTGGCTCACCGTGTTTGACGTGATCGGTCGCAAGTTTTTCAACAACTCGATACCCGGCGGTCTGGAGCTCACCGAGATGCTCATGGTGGTGGTGATCTTCGCGGCGCTGCCCCTGGTGTCGTGGCGCGGCGAGCACGTGGTTTTTGACACGCTGGACGCGCTGATTCCCGACTGGCTGCGCTCGATTCAGGCCCGCGTGATCCACCTGATCTGCGCCGGCACCTTTGCCTTTCTCGGCCGCCTCATGGTGATGCGGGCCGAGCGCTTTGCCGAATACGGCGACACCACGGTGCACCTCGCGATGTCCATCGCCCCGGTGGCCTGGCTGATGGCAGGCCTGCTCATGCTCACAGGGCTGGCCCATCTGCTGCTGGTGTTCGTGCGTGCCCCCACCAGCGGCCACGTGCTGGTCGAAACCCAGGGAGCGTCCACATGATTGAAGCGCTGCTGGGTTTTCTGGCCGTCTTCGGCCTCGCCTTCCTGCGCGTGCCGCTGGCCGTGGCCATGTCCATCGCCGGCCTGGTGGGTCTGGGCCTGATGCGCGGCTGGCAGCCGGCCTACGCCAGCACCAGCCAGGTGATTTTCGAAACCGGCTTCCACTATGTGCTGTCGGTGATCCCGCTGTTCGTGCTGATGGGCAACTTCGTCGCCCGCGCCGGCATGGCCAAGGAGCTGTTCACCGCCGCCAACGCCTTTGTGGGCCACAAGCGCGGCGGCCTCGCCATGGCCAGCATCATCGCCTCGGGCGGTTTCGGTTCCATCTGCGGCTCATCCATCGCCACCGCCGCCACCATGACCCGCGTGGCCTACCCGGAGATGAAAGCCCACGGTTACAAGGACACGCTGGCCACCGGCGCCATCGCCTCCGGCGGCACGCTGGGCATCCTGATCCCGCCGTCCACCATCCTCGTGATCTACGGGATCATCACCGAGACCGACATCGGCAAGCTGTTCGTCGCCGGCATCCTGCCCGGCATCGTGGCCATCACCTGCCTGTGCATGGCGGTGGTGTTCGTGACCTGGCGCGATCCGTCCGCTGGCCCACCGGCCGAACGCTTCACCTGGGCCCAGCGCTTCGCCGCCATCCGCGGCATCTGGGGCGTGGCCATCCTGTTTGCGCTGGTCATTGGCGGCATCTACGGCGGCGTGTTCACCGCCACCGAAGGCGCCGGCGTGGGGGCGGCAGGCGCCTTCATGTTCGCTTTGCTGCGCGGCACGCTGCGCCCGCGCGTGCTGCTGGAGATCCTGGTGGAGAGCACCCGCACCACCGCCATGCTGTTCATGATCCTGATCGGCGCGATGATCTTCACCAACTTCATCAACTTCACCAGCATGCCGGGCGACCTGCGCGACTTCGTGCTGCAGTTCAGCCCCCATCCGATCATGGTGGTGGTGATGATGATGGGCATCTACCTGATGCTGGGCATGGTGATGGAAGAGCTGGCCATCGTGCTGCTGACCATTCCCGTGTTTTTCCCGGTGATCACCGGACTGGGCTTCGACCCGATCTGGTTCGGCATCCTGATCGTGACCATTGTCGAGATCGGCATGATCTCGCCACCGGTGGGCCTCAACCTGTTCGTGATCAGCTCGCTGCTGCCCAAGGTGAACCTGGGCACGATTTACCGCGGCGTCTGGCCCTTCGTGATGGCCGACATTGTGCGGCTGGGCATCCTGATCGCGTTCCCGGTCATTGCACTGTGGCTGCCCGGGCTGATGACGCGTTGACGCCGCACGCCGTCACTGCCCGGCTTTCATGTGCACCACGCGTTGCGGGTAGGGGATCTCGATCCCGTGCTCGCGCAAGGCGCGCAGGATCGCCAGATTGATGTCGGAGCGCAGTCCGAGCTGACCGTTTTCCGGGTCGGCGATCCAGTAGCCCAGTGTGAACTCCAGGCCATCGGCGCCAAACGCCGAGAGTGCGGCATGGGGTGCAGGCTCCTTGAGCACGCGCTCCTGCGCCAGTGCGGCCTCCACCAGCAGGCGCCGCACCAGATCCACATCGCTGTCGTAGGCGACCGACACGACAGTCGACAGCCACACCCGTGGATCGGCCAGGGAGAGGTTCTCCACCCGGCTGGTGATCAGGATTTCGTTGGGCACGATGGACTCGCTCCCCGCGGGCGAGCGGATCAGGGTGTAGCGCGCCGTGATGTCGGTGATGCGCCCTTCGAAGTTGTCCACCCGCACGTTGTCCCCGATGCGCATGCTGCGCTCGGCCAGGATGACGAAGCCGCTGACGTAGTTGGCGGCCAGCTTCTGCAGGCCGAAACCGATGCCCACGCCGACGGCGCCACCGAGCACCGACAGCGCCGTCAGATCGATACCCACTGCACTGAGCGCCAGCATGAGACCGACGAACATGAGCAGCGCACGCGTCGCATTGCTCAGTGCCTTTCGCAATGACAACTGGTCGCCCACGGCGGATCTGAGCAGCCGCGACTCGATGACGGACGACACCCAGAGCGCAACGATCAGCACCGCGCCGGCCGTGAGCGCGCCTTCGATCATGGTGCGCAGACTCATGGGACTGGAGCCGAGCGTCCAGGTGATCTGATCCAGTTCGTGCAGCACCAGTGGCAACAGTCCGCTGACCCACAGCACCATGGCCAGCCAGGCCACCCATGAAATCGTGCGCTCCAGCACGCGCACCCAGGGCGCGCTGGCAAAAGCCACCTGCAACACCTTCACGCCCACACGGATGACCACCAGCGAAACCAGCACCGGAATGGCCACCTTGAACACCGCCAGAGGCATGTAGACCAGCAAGAGCGAACGCGCGATGTAACCCAGCGTCAACAACAGCAACGGAAACATCACGCCATCGATCAGGCTGCGACCAAACATCACCGACGAGCGCTCCTCGCGCATGCCCAGCGCCCGGCGCAACACCGCCGTGAAGGCCCAGGCCAGGAGCACACAGATCACCAGCGCGGCAAACTCGAACCACACCGTGAACTGGGTGAAGCCGGCGAGCCAGGCCTGCATGTCATCAATGGGGGGTGGCGTGGGGGAGAGCGGAACAGTCGATGTCATGCGTTGTCACTGAAAAAGAAAGTCTTTTCCCAGAACACCGCGGAACCGCCCGTCGACAGGTTCAGGACGGGCCGCGGGTGTTGCTTACGGGGGGTTGTGCGGCTGCGCACAGCGAGCGAGCAACGTTGGCCTACCAGTTCGGCGCGCGCTTCTCGATGAAGGCCTGCACACCCTCTTGCGCCACGTCGTGCGCCATGTTGCAGGCCATGGTCTGACCCGCGAGCTGGTAGGCCGACTCCATGCCGGTTTCCAGCTGGCGGTAGAACAGCGCCTTGCCCATGGCGATGGCCTCGCGCGGTTTCGCCACGATGCGGTCGACCAGCGTGGCCACGCCGGCGTCGAGCGCGTCGGCCGCCACCACCCGGTTCACCAGGCCACGCGCCTTCGCTTCGTCGGCCGAAATGAAGTCGCCGGTGAGCAGCATTTCCATGGCCTGCTTGGGCAGCATGTTGCGCGAGAGCGCCACGCTGGGCGTGGCGCAGAACAGGCCGACGTCGATGCCGTTGACGCCAAACGTGGCTTCCTGCACGGCCACCGCCAGGTCGCATTGCGCCACCATCTGGCAGCCCGCCGCCGTGGCCAGTCCCTGCACCCGCGCGATCACCGGCACCTCCAGCTTGCGGATGCCCATCATCAGCTTCGAGCAGGTGGCGAACAGCGCCTGGTAATACGCCAGCTCGGGCCTGGCCTTCATTTCCTTCAGGTCGTGCCCGGCGCAGAAGGCGCGGCCGTTGGCAGCGATCACCACGGCGCGCGCACCTGAGTCGGCCGCCACCGCGTCCAGTGCGGACTGCATCGCGCCCATCATGGCTTCGCTCAACACGTTGAAGCTGCGCGGTGCGTTCAATGTGAGCGTGTACACGCCGCGCGCATCACGGTGCGTCAACAGCAGCTCGGGGGACATGGTTTCAGACATCGGCCAGCACCCTCAGATGCGCTTCCACGCTGCGCGCCAGCGCGCTCAGGTCGTACCCGCCTTCGAGGCAGCTCACGATGCGGCCTTTGCTGTGGCGCTGCGCCACTTCCTTGATGCGCTGGGTGATCCAGGCGTAGTCGTTTTCCACCAGACCCATCTGGCCCATGTCGTCCTCGCGGTGGGCGTCGAAGCCAGCGCTGATGAAGATCATCTGCGGCTTGTGGGCGTCCAGCCGGGGCAGCCACATCATGTCGACCAGCTCGCGCACGTCCATGCCCTTGGTGTAGGCCGGCACCGGCAGGTTCACCAGATTGGCGGCCGTCGAATGCTCCCAGACCGGATAGAACGGGTGCTGGTAGAAGCTGCACATGAGGATGCGCTGATCACCGGCCACGATGTCTTCGGTGCCGTTGCCGTGGTGCACGTCGAAATCGATGATGGCCACGCGCTTCAGGCCATGGCGCTCCAGCGCGTATTTGGCGGCCACGGCCACGTTGTTGACGAAGCAGAAGCCCATGGCCTGGTTGCGCGTGGCGTGGTGGCCTGGCGGGCGCACGGCACAAAAGGCATTGGCCAGTTCGCCGGCCATCACCGCGTCGGTGGCGTCGATGGCAGCGCCTGCGGCCATCAGGATCGCGTCCCACGAGTGGATGTTGATGGACGTATCGGGATCGACCTGCGCATGCGAGGGACCGCCCGCGGCAATTTCGTCACGAAGGCCGTCCGACAGGCCCCGGAGGGCCGCGAGGTGCATGCGACCATGCGCGAGTTCCAGATCGGCCAGCGACGCGGCGGTGGCCTCGCGTCGATCGAGCGCGGCGTCGAGCCCGGTGATGAGCAGACGGTCTTCGATGGCGTCGAGCCGCGCCGGGCACTCGGGGTGTCCCGCGCCCATTTCGTGTCTCCAGCAATCCTTGTGGGTGAAATAACCTGTTGCCTGGCTCATCACATTTTTACGTTAAGGTTCACGGCATGCACGCCGACGAAAAAATCCACCAACTTCTGAATCAGCTTAACACGGTGATCGTGGGCAAAGCTCCCCAAATTTCCGACTGCGTGGCCTGCCTTCTGGCCGGTGGCCACCTGCTCATCGAAGACGTGCCCGGCGTCGGCAAAACCACGCTGGCGCAGGCGCTCTCGCGCTCCTTCGGCCTGCAATTTTCGCGCGTGCAGTTCACCGCCGACCTGATGCCGAGCGACCTGGTGGGCGTGTCGATCTATGAACGCGGCCGCGAGGGCTTCGTGTTCCACCCCGGTCCGGTGTTCGCGCAGGTGCTGCTGGCCGACGAGATCAACCGCGCCAGCCCCAAGACCCAGAGCGCCCTGCTCGAAGCCATGGAAGAGAAGCAGGTCACGGTGGAAGGCGCCACGCGTCCCCTGCCCCAACCTTTCTTCGTGATCGCCACCCAGAACCCGCACGACCAGCTCGGCACCTACGCCCTGCCCGAGTCGCAGCTCGACCGTTTCCACATGCGGCTCTCGCTGGGCTACCCGGACCGGGCCGCCGAACGCGAGCTGCTGCGCGGCCAGGACCGGCGCGGCATGCTGGAGAAACTGCAGCCGGTGCTGACGCCAGCCGATCTGGCGCGGCTGCAGCAGGCGGTGGCCAGCGTGCACACCGCCGAACCGGTACTGGAATACCTGCAGGACCTGGTCGCCGCCACGCGCTCGGGCCGCTGGTTTTCGCAGGGCCTGTCGCCCCGCGCGGCTCTGGCGGTCGTGCGTTCGGCCAAGGCCCAGGCTTTCCTGAACGGCCGCGACTATGTGGCGCCCGACGACATCGCCGCCATCCTGCCGCAGACCGTGGCGCACCGGCTCATACCGGTGAGCGACGCTGGCCGAGGCGCGGTCGAACAAGTCCGCGCCATGGTGGAAGCCACCCCTTTGCCCTGACTGCACGGCATCGGCCAGTGAACACCACATCGCCACCCATGCCCCCGTCGGGGACCGCACCCGCGTGGCGCCACCCGCTGCGCCACTTGGGCAGCCGCTTCCAGCGCTGGTTTCACAGCCGCGCGCCGCGCACCGACACGCTCACGCTGACCCAGCGCAACGTCTACATCCTGCCCACGCGCGCGGGCTGGATGCTGGGGATCACGCTGCTGGTGCTGCTGGTCGGCAGCATCAACTACCAGCTCAATCTGGGTTACCTGCTCACCTTCCTGCTCGCCGGCAGCGCCGTGGTGGGCATGCACGTGTGCCACAGCAACCTGCGCGGACTCACGCTGCACCTGGCCGCACCCGCACCGGTGCACGCCGGCCAGGCGGTGGCGCTGGACATCCGCCTCGTCAGCGAACGCCCGCGGACGCGCTACGGCATCGGCCTGGGGGTGATCGCCGACAGCCGACCGGGAGACACCCACCTGGCCTGGACCGACGTGCCCGCCCGGGGCAGCGCGGTGCTGCAGGTGGCGTGGGCGACATCCCGCCGCGGCCTGCACGAGCTGCCACCGCTCACCGCGCTCACCCTTTTCCCGCTCGGCACCTTCCGCGTCTGGACCGTCTGGCGCCCGGCCGCGCAGGTGCTGGTGTACCCGGCCACCGAGATCCACCCGCCGCCGCTGCCTCCCGGCGAACCGCAGGCCGGCAGCTCGGGCAGCGCGCGCGTGCAAAGCACCGGTGAGTTCGACGGCGTGCGCGCCTACCGGCGCGGTGACCCGCAGAAAACCGTGGTCTGGAAGAAGGCCGCCCAGGCCTTCGCGGCAGGGCGCGACGATCTAGTGAGCCGCGACGCCCTGTCCACCCAGCGCCAGCAGCTCTGGCTGGATGTCGCGCACACCGGCGCCGTCGACCTGGAAGCGCGCCTCTCGCGCCTGACGGCCTGGGTGCTGATGGCCGATCACCTGGAGCTGGACTACGGCCTGCGCCTGCCCGGGCGCGAGATGGCGCCGGACCAGGGCCCGGTTCACAAAGCCCGTTGCCTGGAGGCCCTGGCGCTGTGCTGAAGACGACTCGCAACGACGAAGCAAAGGGTTTCGCCGCCGGGCCGCCCCAAGGCGAAACCCGCCCGCTCGGGGGGCAGCGACCCGCGCAACGGTGGAGCGTGGGGGCATCGTCTCTGCCCCGGGACACGCGCGACACGCTGTTCCTGCTCGCCGTCATCGCCTGGGTGGTGGCCATGCAGGTGGGCCACATCCCCTGGTGGTGCACGGCCCTCACGGCCGGCGTGCTGGCCTGGCGCACCACGTTGGCCCTGCGCGGCCTGCCCCTGCCCGACTGGATCTGGCGCGTGGGCCTGCTGGCCCTGACTTTGGGTGCAACCTGGGCAACACACCGCACCCTTTTGGGGCGTGATGCGGGCGTGACGCTCATCGTGGTGCTGCTGGCGCTCAAGACGCTGGAGCTGCGAGCACGGCGCGACGCCTTCGTGGTGTTCTTTCTGGCTTTCTTCACCCTGCTCACGCATTTTTTCTATTCGCAGTCGCTGCTCACCGCCGCCGGCATCCTGATCGCGCTGCTGGGTCTGCTGACCGCGCTGGTCAACGCCCACATGCCGGTGGGCCGCCCGCCCCTGGCCCAGGCGGCCCGCATCGCCGCGGGCATGGCGGCCATGGGCGCGCCCATCATGCTGGTGCTGTTCCTGCTGTTCCCCCGGCTGTCGCCGCTGTGGGGCATGCCCGGACAGGACGAGACCGGCCGCAGCGGCCTCTCCAGCAGCATGCGGGTGGGCCAGTTCACCGAACTGGTGCTGGACGAGGGCATCGCGCTGCGTGTCCGGTTCGACGACGCACCACCGCCCCAGGGCCAGATGTATTTCCGCGGCCCGGTGCTCAGCGACTTCGACGGTATCGAATGGCGCGCGCTGCGTTCGGGATTTCCGGCCTCGATGGCGCTGCCGAGCGACCTCAGCGTTTCAGGCGCGCCGGTGCGCTACGAAGTCACCATGGAACCGAACCGCCGCCCCTGGCTGTTCGTGCTGGAAGCCGCCACGCAGATCCCCGAGGTGCCGGGCACGCGCGCGCGCATGAACAGCGACCTGCAGTGGCTCACCCTGCGGCCCGTGGACACGCTGCTGCGCTACCGGGCCGAGAGCTACGTGAACTTCCGCCACGGCCCGCTCACCCCGGTGGTGGCCCTGCAAGACCACATCGAACTGCCGGGCCGGTACAACCCGCGCACGCTGGCACTGGCACAGGCGCTGCGCCGCGAGCACGGCACCGGGCCGCAGTCCAGCGCCGCGCTGATCGACGCCGTGATGGAGCGCCTGCGCACCGGCGGCTACACCTACACCCTCGATCCCGGCGTCTACGGCCAGCACACCGCCGACGAATTCTGGTTCGACAGACGCGAAGGCTTTTGCGAGCACATCGCCAGCAGCTTCGTGATCCTGATGCGCGCGATGGACATTCCCGCGCGCATCGTCACCGGCTACCAGGGTGGTGAACTCAATGCCGTGGACGGCTACTGGACAGTGCGCCAGCGCGACGCCCACGCCTGGGCCGAGGTCTGGCTGCAGGGCCAGGGCTGGGTGCGGGTGGACCCGACCTCGGCCGTATCGCCGGGCCGCATCGGCTCGTTGGAGCGCCTGCGTGCGCCCGAAGGTGCCATCGCAGGGGCCATCCGCAACCTCAGCCCCACGCTCACGGCCCAGATGCGCGCCTTCTGGGAAGCGGTGAACAACCGCTGGAACCAGTGGGTGCTGAACTACACCCAGGGCAAGCAGCTCGACCTGCTGAAAAACCTGGGCTTCAACAACCCGAGCTGGTCCGATCTGGCCTACGTGCTGATCGGCGTGGTGGTGCTGGTGAGCCTGGCCGGCGCGGGCTGGACGCTCTGGGAGCGCCAGCAACACGACCCCTGGCTGCGCCTGCTGCAGCGCAGCCGCCAGCGCCTGCGCCGCCTGGGGCTGGACAGCGGCGACCACACACCACCGCGTGAACTCGCCCGGCTGGTGGAGCGTCATTTTGGCGATGCGGAATTTGCCCGCGGTGTGTGCCAGTGGCTGTTGCGACTGGAAGCCCAGCGCTACAGCAGCCAGCCCGCCGCAACGCTGGCTACACTGCAACGCGAATTCCGCCAGCTTGCCTGGCCCAATAAGGACTCCCGTTGATCTTCAAGTCTGTGTTTTCGGTGTCTGGTGGTTTCGGCAACGGTGCCCTGACCGGGCTCGCGCTGAGCCTGCTCCTGCTGCCGGCAGGGGCGTCGGCTTCCAGCACCGCCAAACGGCGCCCGGCATCCTCGGCCCCGGTGGTCGCGCCCAGCGTTTATTACGCGGACCACGAAGCCGCGATGGTTTTTGCCACCGACCTGGCGCAGCGGCGCGACCTCGACCCCGACTGGGTCCGGCAGCAGATCGGTCAGGCCCAGCACCTGCCCCAGGTGGTGCGTCTGATGACCCCCGCGCCCAGCGGCACCCCAAAAAACTGGGCCGCCTACCGTGCCCGTTTCATCGAACCGACCCGCATCGAAGCCGGCCGGCGGTTCTGGCAAGACAACCGCGCGGCGCTGGAGCGGGCCGAGGCCGAATTCGGCGTGCCGGCCAGCCTGATCGTCGGCGTGATCGGCGTGGAAACGCTCTACGGCCGCCACACCGGCACCTTCCGCGTGATCGACAGCCTGACCACGCTGGCTTTCGACTTTCCGTCCAGCCACCCCCGCGCCCAGGCCCGCACCGAGTTTTTCCGCGCCGAGCTGGAGCAATTCCTCAGCCTGGCGCACCGCACCGGCATGGACCCGCAGACCACGCGCGGCAGCTACGCCGGGGCCATGGGCTGGCCCCAGTTCATGCCCAGCAGCTGGGCCAAATACGCCATCGACTACGACCGAGACGACCGGATCGACCTGTTCAACAGCACGAGCGACGTGATCGGGTCCGTGGCCAACTACTTCAAGTCCTTCGGCTGGCTGCCCGGCGTGCCCACCCACTACCCCGTCAGGCTCGCGGGCGAAGCGACCGATCTGGACACCCTGCTCGCGCCCGACATCCTGCCCAGCTTCAGCGTGCCGAGCTTCACGGCCAAGGGCGCCGTGCTCGAAGGTGAGGCGCTCGAACACACCGGCAAACTCGCCCTGGTCGAGCTGCAGAACGGGGCCAATCCGCCCAGCTACGTGGCGGGCACCGACAATTTCTACGCCGTCACCCGCTACAACTGGAGCAGCTACTACGCCCTGGCGGTGATCGAGCTCGGTGAGACGGTGAAGGCCGGGTTGCCTTGGCGCTGATGGGGTGGCCCGGCAGCAGCACGTTCCAACGGCTGGCGCATGAAACAATATTGAAATTGCCGGCTCTGACCAGATGATCTGTCCCCGCCGGCTCGCCCCCCGTACTGCCCCATGAAAAAACGCCTCAAGGCCTGGCTGCCCTCCCCCGACAGCATCCGCAACAACCGCTGGTTGCGCTGGATGGGGCCGACCCTGCACCACCCCCGCCTCTGGCACTTCAGCCGCAAGGGCATTGCCATGGGGCTGGCACTCGGCATCTTCTTCGGGCTCCTGGTGCCCGTGGCGCAAATGCCCCTGTCGGCTGCAGCCGCCATCATCCTGCGGGCCAATCTGCCGATGGCGGTGGCCAGCACCCTGGTGACCAACCCGGTGACGTTTGGCCCGGTGTACTACGGGTCCTACCGTGTGGGCAAGGCCGTGCTCGGTGAGCCGCAATTGACCGAGGTCCAGGCCAGCGCCTTGCTGGAGCGGGCCATGAAGACACAGCAGGCCGAAGGGTGGAAGGACCGTCTGGACGGCGCCATGCGGCGCCTGTCCACGGTGGGCAAACCGCTGGTGGTGGGTCTGGCCATCGTGGCCACCCTGAGCGGTCTGGCGGTGTATTTCATCATCAGCGCGATCTGGATCCTGCGCGTGCGCTGGAGCCGTTCGCGCCGCCTGAAGGCCCGTGTCACCCGGCTGAACCCGTCGACCGATCAGCCCTGAGTCCGGCCCGGGTCGTCCGTGTCGGCCCAGGGCCCGATGCGGATGTCCACCGTCATGGTTTCGTCACCCCCCCCGCGGCGCAGGCCCTTGACGGGCAGGCAGGCGGTGTAGTCGGTGGCCGCGGCCAGGCGGATATGGCGTTGATCCGTCGGGCAGCGGTGGGTCACGTCCAGGCTGATCCAGCGGCGGGTCGCTGGATCGAGGCACACGTCGGCCCAGGCGTGGCTGGCGAGGTCGGGTTCGTTGGCGGCGTAGAAATAGCCACTCACGTAGCGCGCCGGCAAGCCGATGCTGCGGCACACCGCCACCATCACGTGTGCCTGGTCCTGGCACACACCGAGTTCCCAGTCAAACGCCTCGAGCGCGGTGGTCTCCACGTCGGTGCGGCCCTTGCGGTACTGCACCTTGTCAGCCACGGCGCTGGCCAGTGCCACGAGATCGGCCACGCCGGGCAGATCGCCGCGCACGCGCGCGGCCATCAGCGCAGGCACCGTTTGCAGCGCCCACATGGCCATGCGCGGGTGCGGCTCGGCCAGGGGTGTGGAGCGCAGGTAGAAGGACGGGTGCGGCAGCGCCGGCGGGTCGGTGAACTCGGCCACACCGTGGGTCACCACCGTGCCCATGGCCGAGATGCTGTTGTCGCGCAGGTTCTGCTCGGGCCGCGCCACCAGGCTGAAGCTGTGCACGCGGTTGCCTTCGGTGTCGGGCTGGCCGTGCAGGGTGCCGGGCGTGCGGATCTCCCAGTACTCCACGGTCTGGCAGGCACTGCTGACCGGCCACAGGTGCAGCGTCTGCACCGTGTAGAGCAGCGGCAGGCTGTAGCGGTAGCGGGTGTTGTGGTGGATGACGAGTTTCATGCGGGCACCCGATACAACCGGGGACCCGCATGGTACCTGTCCACGTCAATGCACCGTTGGAACGAGGAAGTCCTGGCTGATGCGGCCGCCGAGCTCGTTCACGCGGTCGAGGAACTGCGTCAGGAAGGCGTGCAGCCCGTTGGAGAGGATCTCGTCGATCCGGGCGTACTGCAGGTCGGCCTTGAGCTTGCCGGCGCGGCGCAGCGTTTCACCCGAGGCATCGTTGGCCACCACGGCCAGGTTGTTCACCACCTCGTTCATGCTGGCGGCCAGGCTGCGCGGCATGTCGGGGCGCAGGATCAGCAGCTCGGCCACGCGTTCGGGCGTGATCACGTCGCGGTAGACCTTGCGGTAGACCTCGAAGCCGGAGACCGAGCGCAGGATCGCGCTCCAGTGGTAGAAGTCGTACTCCTGATCCTCCTCGCTGGCGGCACCGAAGAAGTCGCTCTGCACCGCGTGGAACTTCACGTCCAGCAGGCGCGCCGTGTTGTCGGCCCGCTCCAGGAACGAACCCATGCGGTAGAAGTGGAACGCCTCGTCCTGCAGCATGGTGCCCACGGCCACGCCGCGCGAGAGGTGCGAGCGGTGCTTGACCCATTCGAAGAAGGCACCTGGATCGCGCTCGAAATCCTTGGTCTTGAGGTAACCGGCCAGCTTGAGCCAGGTGGCGTTCTGGGTCTCCCAAAGCTCGGTGGTCAGCGCGCCGCGCACGGCCCGGGCGTTTTCCCGGGCTGCGCGCAGGCAGGAACCGATGCTCGACGGATTGGACTCGTCGCGCACCATGAAGTCCATGACGTTGCGCGGCGTGATGTCCTTGCCGTACTTGGCGGTGTAGGTGGGCATCAGCTCGCTGATGACCAGCAGGCCTTCCCAGCCCACCTGCGCCACGGCAGCGGATTGCGGCAGCAACGAGGTCTGGTAGTTGATGTCGAGCATGCGCGCGGTGTTTTCGGCGCGCTCGGTGTAGCGGGACATCCAGAACAGATGATCGGCGGTGCGTGAAAGCATGTGTCAGTCCTCAAGTATCCAGGTGTCTTTTGTACCGCCACCCTGTGACGAGTTGACGACCAGCGAGCCTTCTTTCAGCGCCACGCGGGTCAGGCCGCCGGGCACCATCTGCACCTCCTTGCCACTCAGCACGAAGGGCCGCAGGTCGATGTGGCGCGGCGCCACGCCACTTTCCACGTAGGTCGGGCAGGTCGACAGGCTCAGCGTGGGTTGCGCGATGTAGCCCCCGGGATGGGCCCTCACCACGGCGCGAAATTCTTCGATCTCGGCTTTGGTGGACGCCGGCCCCACCAGCATGCCGTAGCCGCCGGCACCGTGCACCTCTTTGACCACCAGCTCGGCCATGTTGTCAAGCATGTATTTCAGGTCATCCGGGTTGCGCCCCATGAAGGTCGGTACGTTGTTCAGGATCGGCTTCTGGCCGAGGTAGAACTCGATCATCTTGGGCACGTAGGGGTAGATGGACTTGTCATCAGCGATGCCGGTGCCCACGGCATTGCAGATGGTCACGTTGCCGCTGCGGTACACGCCCAGCAGGCCGGCGCAGCCGAGCGTGGACGAGGGGCGGAACACCAGCGGATCGAGAAAATCGTCGTCCACCCGGCGGTAGATCACGTCCACGCGGCGCGGCCCCTTGGTGGTGCGCATGTAGACGAAGTTGTCCTTGACGAACAGGTCTTGCCCCTCGACCAGCTCCACGCCCATCTGCTGGGCGAGGAAGGCGTGTTCGAAATAGGCGCTGTTGTACATGCCGGGCGTCAGCACCACCACGGTGGGTTCGGCCGTGGTGGCCGGGCTCACCGCACGCAGCGTTTCGAGCAGGAGGTCGGGGTAGTGCGCGACCGGCGCCACACGGTTCTGGCCGAACAGGTCGGGGAAGAGCCGCATCATCATCTTGCGGTCTTCGAGCATGTAGCTCACGCCGCTGGGCACACGCAGGTTGTCCTCGAGCACGTAGTACTCGCCCTCACCTTGAGCGTTGGGCGCACGCACGATGTCCACGCCGGAAATGTGCGAGTACACGCCGCCGGGCACGTCCACGCCCATCATCTCCGGGCGGAACTGCGCGTTCTGGAAGATCTGGTCGGCCGGTACGATGCCGGCCTTGATGATTTCCTGCTCGTGGTAGACGTCGTGGATGAAGCGGTTGAGCGCACTCACACGCTGCACCAGGCCTTCTTCCATGCTGCGCCACTCATGGGCAGGAATGATGCGCGGGATCAGGTCGAAGGGGATCAGGCGTTCGGTACCGGAGCCGTCTTCGTCCTTGGCGCCGTACACCGCGAAGGTGATGCCGACACGGCGAAAGATCATCTCCGCCTCTTCCCGGCGAGCGGCCATCACCTCCGGGGGTTGCTGCGCCAGCCAGCGAGCGTAGCTTTCATAGTGCGCCCGCACCTCGGTGGGCGTGGCATTCATTTCGTCAAACATGGGTCGGCTCATGGGCTTTTTTCTCCTGATGACAGCTTAGCAAGGACTGGGCCAGAAACACCACTTGCAGCCCCAAACAGGTGCATCTTTCAGTGCGTGGGTACGGAAGCGTGATCGCCTTCGGGCAGCGACTCCAGCGCTGGCTCGGCCGCCGGGCTGGCATCGCCACGGTGGTGCCAGTACCGGCGCGCCGATTCGCGCCGGCAATGG